>JAUSOJ010000100.1 GCA_030656195.1 Lutibacter sp. | reverse complement strand
GATTTTAGCCTGATCTGAAATTTCAAAAGTGAAAGGCCCATTAGATTCAATTTTTTTATAAATCGCTTCAGGATACTGGAGTTTTAGATAAGGCACAGGTTTTGGCAAGGTTTCTTTTCCGCAGGAAACAAACATAAATACCAAAAAAATCATTGCACAAAAATTTCTCATGTTATTCCTTTACAAGCGCTCGGTCTATGGTCACTTTTACCTGTTTAATTCTTTTTTTATCCATGATTTCCACTTTAAAAGAATATTCAAAAAAAGTAATAATTTCTTGCTTTCTTGGAAATCTTCCATGAATTTCTAAAATAAAGCCGGCCAATGTTTCAGACTCTCCTTTATTTTCCTCAAATAAATAATTATCTTCAATTTCTAAAATTTTATAAAAATCTTTTAAATTGATTTTTCCGTCAAACAAAAAATTATTTTCATCAATGATAGAATAAGGCGCATCATCCTGGTCATATTCATCACTAATATCGCCAACAATTTCTTCAATCACATCTTCCAGCGTAACAATGCCGCTTGTTCCTCCATATTCATCAACAACAATGGCTAAATGATTTTTCTTTTCCTGAAATTCTTTCAGCAAATCATCCAATTTTTTATTTTCCGGAACAAAATAAGGTTCTCTTATTAATTTTTGCCACTCAAAATTTTCAACATCTATATAAGGCAATAAATCCTTGGCATATAAAACGCCTATAATTTCATCAATATTTTCGTCATAAACAGGATTTCTTGAAAAACCCTCATTCACAATTTTCGCCACCACATTTTCATAAGTTTCATCTTTTGAAAGTGCGAAAATGTCAATTCTGGGCGTCATGATTTGGCCTGTTTCCGTATTTCCGAAACTTACGATTCCTCGCAATATTTTTTGGTCGTCTTTGGTGGTTGTTTCGTTAGAAGTTAGCCCTAATGCCTGTGATAATTTTTCAACCGACAAGCTCGATTTCTGTTTGCCTAAATTATTTTCAATAACATTGGTCAAACTTAATAAAGGAAAACTTATAAATGAAAGCAGTGATAATAAAACTTTAAGAGGATAGGCCATAATAGCCGCAAATTTTAATGAATTTCGTGAGGCGTACAATTTTGGCAATACTTCCCCAAACAGCAAAATTAAAAAAGTAACTAAAATAACTTCTATCAAAAATTTCAATAGGCCCGACGCTATTTCAGCAAACAAAAAATCGCCTATATATGCAAATAGCAACACAATTAATATATTGATGAAGTTATTTGAAACCAGGATGGTGGCCAATAGTTTTTTGGGTCTTTCAAGTAATGCTACCACAGCTTTTTCCTTACTTGATTTTGATTCAGAGGCCCTGTTAAGATCGGTATGAGAAAGTGAGAAAAAAGCAACTTCGGCACCAGAAATTAACGCGGAAAGTATGAGCAATATAAAAAGTATAACAATACTTAGTGCTTTTGATAAAAAAGCGGCAGATAAAAGAAAAGATAAAATCGTGGGTTCAGGATCCAACTTACATAAATTTAATTAAACTTTAGAATGGCAAATCATCCTCTTCTTGTTCTTGCTTTACAATTTCTTGGTTTGATGGCGTTAAAGGATTTGGATTTGTGCTTTCCTTTTGTTGTGGCGCATTCAATTCCTTTTTGGTTGTTAAAAAAGTCATATCCACCACATGAATTTCAGTGGTATATCTTTTAGCTCCGTCTTCACCTTCCCATTGTCTTGTTTTTATGCGGCCTTCAACATATACTTTGTCGCCTTTAGACAAATATTTTTCGCAAATTTCGGCCAATTTATTTCTTACCACAATATTATGCCATTCTGTTGTGGTAACTTTTTCACCGGTTTGCTTATTTGTATAGGTTTCATTTGTTGCAATAGGAAACCGCCCGATAGCATTTCCGCCTTCAAAATAATGCATTTTTACTTCATCACCTAAATGTCCTATCAGTATCACTTTATTTATTGTCCCAGCCATTTTTTTAAGTATCAATTAGCAACAAAAGTACTAAAAAAAAGAGTCGGATTTATACCGATTTAAAAAATTATCAATCAGCGCAGGTACAGGATATTTTTTGACAGTGTTCCAAGGAATTGAAAAATGTTCTGAAGCAGTGGCGGTTACCACCCAAAATTTAGTGTGAATGTGCTGATGGGTTAATTTGTGCACAAGCACTTCTTCATCAAAAAGTACAACCGTTGCGGCTGAATCACAAAACAACTCCTTATATATTTTATGTTCAATAAGTTGTTTTTCATCAATAATATCGCTTGTTTCTATCAGCGGAAACTCATAAAGATTTCTCCAAATTCCTGTTTCCCTTTTTACAATTTTGGTTTTTTGGTCGCTTGATTGAATCACCAAATAATTAAAATGCCTTGTTTTAATTTTGGCTTTCTTTTCCTTAACGGGAAGCGCTTTAACCTTGTTTTTTGACAAGGCAAAACAGCTGCTGTTTAACGGACAAATTCCGCAATCCGGATTGCTGGGTTTGCACATCAATGCACCAAATTCCATAATGGCCTGATTGTGCGTGCCTGGATTTTTTTCATCAATAAGTTCTTGCGCCAATTGTTTAAATATTTTAATTCCTGCGGAAGAATTTGTGGTAGTATCAATTCCAAAATACCGAGCCAAAACACGATAAACATTTCCGTCAACAACCGCCGTCGGTTCATTAAAACAGATTGATGCAATAGCGGAAGCGGTATAATCGCCAACGCCTTTAAGCTCTAAAAGCTCTTTATACGTTGCAGGAAATTCCCCGTGCAGTTCATCTACAATATATTTTGCGGAAAAGTGCAAATTTCTTGCCCTGGAATAATAACCCAATCCTTGCCAAAGTTTTAACACCTGCTCTTCTGATGCAGCCGCCAAATCGAATACTGTTGGGAAATTTTCAATAAACTTAAAATAATACGACATTCCCTGGTCAACGCGCGTTTGCTGCAAAATAATTTCAGACAGCCAAATGGTGTACGGATTGGTTGTGGCTCGCCAAGGCAGATTTCTTTTATTATGTAAATACCAGTATGTTAATTGTTTAGAGAAAATCATTGGGTTTTTTATAAAATACAATGATACATCTTTTAATTAATTAAATTTTAGTGAATTAACTTTTTGAATTTCATTATTATATCCTATATTTGCCGTCTTAATTTTATAATAACATATAACCCATATTAAAAATGACGAAAGCAGAAATCGTATCAAATATTGCAGACAAATCTGGAATAGAAAAAGCAGATGTTTTAGCAACTGTTGAAGCGTTCATGGAAGAGGTAAAAAATTCCTTAGAAAAAGGAGATAATGTTTATTTAAGAGGTTTTGGCAGTTTTATTATTAAAACAAGAGCTGAAAAAACTGGAAGAAACATTTCAAAAAACACCACCATTAAAATTCCGGCTCACAACATCCCCTCATTTAAGCCTGCAAAAGTATTTGTAGAAGGAGTTAAAAGTAAGGTAGCAGTATAATCTACGTTGAAGTAGGTTAAAAATATTTATTAATTTAAAAAACAACTTTTAATTATGCCAAGTGGTAAAAAAAGAAAGAGAGCGAAAATTTCGACTCATAAACGTAAAAAAAGAGCAAGAGCAAACAGACATAAAAAGAAAAAGTAAGCTTGGCTTACTTTTTTCTTTTCAATTTTAAAAGTTCATTGAAATAAATATTTGCAGTTCATGCAAATATTGTTGGGTATAATACCCTGTAAAACTTAGTATAAATCGTTCAAATATTTTTTATTTGAACACAAAACAATTCAGAGTGAAAACAGAATTAATAATTAGATCAAACTTCTCTGATATTGATTTTGCCTTATTGAAAGATGGCAGATTAACAGCACTAAACAACGAATCCAATAGCAATAAATTCTCCGTCGGAGATATTTTTTTAGCTAGAATTGGCAAAGTTCTATCTGGTTTAAATGCATCATTTGTTGATGTAGGTTATGAAAAAGACGGATTTTTGCATTATCACGATTTAGGAGCTCAAATGCTTTCCTTAAATAAATTTATAAAAGGTATCACCACAGGTAAAATAAAAGATTTCACTTTAAAGAATTTTCAACTAGAAAAGGATATTGACAAAAACGGAAGTATCGTTGATGTTCTAAAAACAGGTCAAAATTTATTAGTACAAATTGTAAAAGAACCCATATCTACCAAAGGTCCGCGGATGAGTTCAGAGATATCCATTGCGGGTAGATATTTGGTATTGGTTCCTTTTTCTGACAGGGTTTCAGTTTCTCAAAAAATAAATGATCCCGAAGAAAAAGAACGATTAAAAAGACTGATCAAAAGCATTAAACCTAAAGGTTTTGGCGTTATTATTAGAACTGTAGCCGAAAACAAAAAAGTTGCAGAACTGGATAAAGATCTTCAAAATTCTTTAGAACGATGGGTTGCCATGTGCAAACAAATTGTTACCGTAAAATCACAACAAGCACCCGTTAAAGTTTTAAGTGAATTAAACAGAGCTTCTTCAATTTTAAGAGATTTGTTTAATGATTCGTTTACAAGTATTGTAACAAATGACGAAATTCTGTATTTAGAAATTAAAGAGTATTTACAAGAAATCGCGCCTAAAAAAGAGTCTATCGTGCAATTATACAAGTCACAAGTTCCTATTTTTGAAAAACATGGAATTGAACGCCAAATAAAAACATCATTCGGACGAACAGTTTCTATGAGCAAAGGAGCCTATTTGGTTATTGAACATACCGAAGCACTTCATGTAATTGACGTAAACAGCGGCAATCGTTCAAACAAAGCCAACACACAAGCCGACACCGCACTTGAGGTAAATTTAATTGCAGCTTCAGAGATTGCAAGACAATTACAATTGAGAGATATGGGAGGCATTATTGTTGTTGATTTTATTGACATGAACACCCCTGAGCACAGACAAAAATTATTTGACCATTTGAAGGCTGAGATGGAGTTTGACAAAACAAAACATAAAATATTACCTCCAAGTAAATTTGGATTGATTCAAATTACAAGACAACGCGTAAGACCAGAAATGGTTATAAAAACGCAAGAGCCTAACCCTAGCGGTGTTGGTGAGGTTGAATCTCCAATTATTTTGTTGGATAAAATTGAATCAGAACTTGAAAGACTTGTCAGCTCAAAAACACACGTAAATATTACTTTAAACACACATCCTTTTATTGTAGCTTATTTAAAAAAAGGATTTCCATCTATTCAAATGCGATGGTATTTAAAATATAAAAAGTGGATTAAAATTTTACCTAGAATTACCTACCAATATTTAAGATTTGATTTTACCGACAATGAAGGTAAAATAATTGACTAAATAAGGCATCAATATCTAAAAAGTCCTGCAAAATTTTGCAGGACTTTTTTTTAAAACCAATACCCAACGTTAAAATACCAGTAATTCTCCCTGTGGTCTGGTGACCAGGTATAATTAAATTCAATGGGCCCCAAAAAGGTGTCCAATCCATAGCCAAGCATATAACCAGATTTCGTGTTTTCAAAAATTCTTCCTTTATTTAATAAATCTTCACCTACACGCGCATAGTTTGCCGTTGCCTGAAAATAGTTTTTCGGTAAAAACTCATACCTGAATGTAAACGTTGACCGTAAAAAAGAATCTCCATTTAGCGAGGCATAATCGTAACCATTAAATGGAATAAAAGTGTTTATGAAATTTTCCCCGTAGCCTCCAACATTGTAATCTAAAACCCTATTTCCATTTTCACCAATAGTAATTCCTGCCTCAGAAATAAAGTGTGTTGTAAACTTGTCAAAAAAAGTATGTGCAAAACCAATTTTTCCTTTTAAGTGGGAAAAGGACACAAAATTTTTGTTATAGTCCGAAGATGCCAAATACCATCTAAAATCAACATCTAAATAAGCGCCTTCCTTTTGAAAATATTTTTTATCATAGGTGTCAATTTTCAAATATGCTATTAAATTCAAATAATTAGACTTGTCGAAAATGAGTTTTCCACTGGTTTTTTCGGCTTCACTATTTAAAGAAGAAATGGTTTCGGAAAACACTTTAATTCTTTTGAATTCGCCGCCGGCACCAATGGCGAATTTCCTGCCAAATACCGTCTGTATATATATTTGATTGGTAAAATCCTGATAATTTAAATTTATTTTATTGATGTTTGCTTCATCAAATTTAACGTTTGCAGTAAAATTATTATATCTTGATTTTATTCCAAAACTCCAGTAAAATCCATTGTCAATAAAGTAATCAAAATTATACCGCAAATTGTCACCCAATATTAAATCGGTCGATAACATATCATTGTTGGCCAAAATATGCTTTGTGGTGTAATTTAACAAAATTGCAGTTTTATATAAATCATCATAATGCCCACCCAGTTTTAAAAAATTTGATACATGGTTCTCTTTCACTTTAAGATTTAAAATACAGCCGTCACTTTCATGAATAATTTGATATTGTACATATTCAAAATTACTGGTGGCCGATAAATTGTTCATGCCCGAAACCACTTTTCCATAATCTGTTATTTCATCGTATTTTATATTAAGTTTTCCAACAATATAGGCGCGCGTATAGTGGTTGTTCCCATCAATATTAATTTCCTTTATGCTAAATTCCTTAATTTGATCCAAATCAATTTTTTGATTTTCATCATGAACCTGCCTTGCTGCAATAGCTTTAAATTCGCTAAACTTTTTACGTGCGGCTTGTTCACCTTCTAGCATAATTTCTTTGGCTTTATCAAAAGAAATCACATTATACAATTTCATATTGGGTTTTATCACCAAATCCAAACTGTCATATTTGTGCTCCATTGATTGATACATTTGAAAACCAACAATTTGATTCAATATTTTTACGGCTGAATTTAATTGTTCCTTATTTTCCAATCCGCTTTGTATGTCAACACCTATAATAACGTCGGCTCCCATAGCTTTCACTTGTTCAACCGGAAAATTATTGGTAATACCTCCATCTGTCATCAATTTTCCGTCAATCTCAACAGGAGCCAACAAAGTTGGAAAGGCGCCGCTTGCCAAAATAGCTTCAGGCAAAAATCCTTTATTTAAAACCTCTTCTTTACCGGTTTCCAAATTGGTGGCAATGCAAACAAATGGTATTGGCAGCTTGTTAAAATCATTAATATAATTCACATGCTGGGTTAAACTGGTCAATAAATTAAGCACATTTTGTCCATTGGACAGTGCGGTTGGCATGCCAACTTTGCTGTTTTTTATAGGAATGTTAAGTATGTATTTTTCGCTATGCTCTTTATCATAAAAAGGTTTTGACTTCCTAGGCAAATTGTCGGTCAAAATTTTATTGAAATTTGTTATTTTAATAATAGAGTCGAGCTGGTCAGCGCTATAACCAGAAGCATACAGTCCGCCAATAATAGCGCCCATACTGGTTCCGCCAATATAATCTATGCGCACGCCTGCTTCTTCCAAAACTTTTAAAACAGCCACATGAGCAAATCCTTTTGCCCCGCCGCCGCTGAGCACAAGACCTACTTTTATGTTTTCCCTTTCAACCACTTCCTGTGAAAATGAAAGTGTTATTGAAAATAATAAAGCAAATAAAAAAATTCTCTTCTTCAACTTTTATTATTTTGAAAATAATTATATATAATATCGGCTTTAGATTTTCCCAAAGCCTGTTCTAAAGTTTCTAATGTTGCCGATTCAGCTCTTTTTAACGATTTAAAATGTTTTAATAAAGATACAATAGTTTGTTTACCAATCCCGGAAATTTGTTCCAATTCATTCACCAACAAACTTTTACTTCTTTTGTTTCGATGATGTGCGATTCCAAATCGGTGCGCTTCATCGCGCAATTGCTGGATAATTTTTAAAGTTTCCGAAGTTTTATTTAAATATAAGGGCACTGAATCATTCGGATAATAAATCTCTTCCAGGCGCTTGGCAATGCCAATAATGGCTATTTTATGCCGAAGTCCCAAAATATTTAAGCTTTTTACAGCAGATGAGAGTTGCCCTTTACCGCCGTCAACAACAATTAACTGCGGTAATTCTTGTCCTTCCTCCTGCAATCTTTTATACCTTCTGAAAACAACTTCTTCCATAGAAGCAAAATCATCGGGCCCTTCAACCGTTTTAATATTAAAATGCCTGTAATCCTTTTTACTGGCTTTTCCGTTTTTGAATACCACACATGCCGCCACCGGATTTGTTCCCTGTATATTTGAATTGTCAAAACATTCAATGTATCTTGGTTCGGCACTTAATCTCAAATCTTTCTTCATTTGCGCCATAATTCGGTTCACATGCCTGTCGGGATCCACAATTTTTAATTGTTTAAACTGCTCTTGACGGTAATATTTTGCATTTCGCAAACTCAACTCCACAATGCGTTTTTTATCGCCCAATTTGGGAACTGTCACTTTGATGTGCTCTCCTAAATCAACTTCAAAAGGCACATAAACTTCAGTCGATTGAGAATTAAAACGTTGCCTGATTTCAATAATTGCAAGCTCTAACAATTCTTTGTCAGTTTCATCCAATTTCTTTTTAATTTCAACGGTGTGAGATTGAATGATGGCGCCATTAATTATTTTGAAAAAGTTGACATAACTATAGCTTTCATCTGAAATAATGGAAAAAACATCGACATTGGTGATTGACGGATTTACAACGGTAGATTTCGACTGATAATTGGCCAATACATCGATTTTCTCCTTAATTTTTTGTGCTTCTTCAAACTCCATTTCATTTGAATAATACATCATCATATCATAAAACTGCTGGATGGATTCTTTGAAATTCCCCTTCACAATATTCCTTATGGCATTAATGTCGGTATTGTAATTTTCTTCAGTTTGAAGATCTTCGCAAGGTCCTTTGCAATTGCCGATATGAAAATCGAGACAAACGGAATATTTTTTGGTTTCAATATTTTTTTCGCTCAAATCGTAGCTGCATGAACGCAGTTGATACAATTCCTTGATCAAATCCAGCAAGGCTTTAGCCATTTTTACCGAAGGATAAGGTCCGTAATATTCAGATCCGTCTTTTATTACATTTCTTGTTAAAAAAATACGCGGAAATCGTTCCTTTTTAATGCAAATCCACGGATAGGTTTTGTCATCTTTCAGCATCACATTGTAGCGTGGCTGGTATTTTTTTATCAAATTGTTTTCCAGCAACAAAGCGTCGGTTTCCGTATCTACGACGATATGCTCTATGGTCACAATTTTCTTGACCAATACATTGGTTTTTCCGTTTTCGTGGGTTTTATTGAAGTACGATGAAACCCTTTTCTTAAGATTCTTGGCTTTTCCTACATATAAAATAGTCCCGTTTTTATCATAATACTGATAAACACCGGGAAGCGACGGCAATGTTTTTATTTGAATTTCTAATTCCAAAAAGTGCTGTGATTTTAAAAAAATAAAATTACAGATTTTTATTGAATTTGTAATTTTCTTTTATGATGTTAAATTTTATCGATTTTTAAGACGAAATAAACAATCATTCAAGGTCATTTATTCATCATAAAAAGGATTATCGATTAACAATAATCAATAAAAAATCTATAAAATTTTATGCAGTTTCTTCTTCATTCTCATGCGGGAATGCTTTTTTGTTGAAGAAAATCAAAATACCGACCGCCGTGGAAATGGAGGCATCGGCAACGTTAAAAATTGCGTTGAAAAAAGTGAAGGGTTTTCCGCCCCAAAAAGGCAACCAACTTGGCAAATCACCGCTCCAAATAGGAAAATAAAGCATATCTACCACTTTGCCGTGAAATAAGGTCCCGTAGGGTTTTTCAGCAAACATTGTGGCAACAGCGTTTCTTGGCGTATCAAAAATAACTCCGTAAAAAACAGAATCAATAATATTTCCCATGGCGCCGGCAAAAATTAGCGAAATAGCCAAAATTAAAATAGATGGCGCATTTTTTTTGACAGAGCTATAAAGCCAGTATCCTATTCCAACAATGGCAAACAACCTAAATATCGTTAAAAACAATTTACCGGTTCTGCCGCCAAATTCAGCGCCCCAGGCCATCCCGTTATTCTCAATAAAATGAATGCGAAACCAATCGAATACAACCACTTCTTCACCATACAAAAAATTGGTTTTTATATATATTTTGCTAATTTGATCAATTAACAATATTAAAATGATGATGATAATGGGTTTTTTCAACGGTAGTGGATTTTATTTAAGCGTAGTAAAAAGACGAAGCTTCAACGAAATGAAGCTTCGCAATAGTATATACTTTTTATTATTGTTGCATATTTTTGGCCTCAATGCTCAATGTTGCATGCGGCACTAATTTTAAACGTTCCTTTTGGATTAATTTACCGGTTACGCGGCAAATTCCGTAGGTTTTGTTTTCAATGCGCTGCAAGGCATTTTTTAAGTCGCGAATAAACTTTTCCTGACGAATTGCCAACTGTACATTTGCTTCTTTTGACATAGTTTCTGAACCTTCTTCAAAAGCTTTAAATGTAGGCGAAGTATCATCCGTTCCGTTATCGCTGTCGTTTTTAAAAATGCTTTTTAAAAGTGCCAAATCTTCTTCGGCACGCGCTTTCTTCAGCAAAATTAATTCTTTAAATTCTGCCAAGTCTTTATCTGAGTATCTGTTATTTTCCTCCATAACTTAATTTTTCTTTATTAATATTTTCGTTTGCACATCGTCAAAGGCAATTTCTGTTCCATTTTCTAATTCATCCACAAAAACGAGTTCTTTTGTTAATGTTTCGGTTTTAATATAATGTTCATTCGCCGCAATTGAACGCCCTAATATATCATTTTTTTCAATAACTAATATTATTTTGTCAGTAACTTCCAATCCCGAATCTTTACGCAAATTCTGCACCCTGTTCACCAACTCCCTGGCGTTACCTTCCATTCGTAAATCATCGGTAATAGTGATGTCTAATGCCACGGTTAAACCTCCTTGGTTGGCCACCAGCCATCCTTCAATATCCTGAGAAATAATTTCTACCTCGTCAAGTTTTAAAGTTACGACTTTCTCATTTATTACCAACGATATTTCTTGCTGTTTTTCAACAATCGCTATATCATTTTGTGTTAAATTTTGAATGGCTTCAGAGATCATTTTCATATCTTTTCCAAACCTTGGCCCCAATACCTTAAAATTAGGTTTTATGGTTTTTACCACGATTCCTGAGGCATCATCAATCAATTCAATTTCTTTCACGTTCACTTCCGATTTTATCAAATCTGCCACCGCTAAAATTTCATCTCTTTCCTCATCGTTTAACACAGGAATCATAATTCTTTGCAAGGGCTGACGCACTTTAATCATTTCTTTTTTACGCAATGATAAAACCATAGAAGCTATTTTTTGAGCCTGTTGCATTTTATGCTCTAACTTATTGTCAACTAAACTTTTATCATATGCTGGAAAAGCTGCCAAATGTACGGATTCAAATTTTTCTTTTTCAGAAACATTTGTTAAATCTTTGTATAGATTGTCCATAAAAAATGGTGCAATTGGAGCGCCCAATTTTGCAACGGTTAACAAGCAAGTATAAAGCGTTTGATAACCCGAAACTTTGTCCTTTTCGTAATCGCCTTTCCAAAAACGTCTTCTGCTCAAGCGCACAAACCAGTTGCTTAAATTTTCTGAAACAAAATCCTGAATGGCACGAGCCGCTTTTGTTGGCTCATAATCTTCATAAAAACTTTCTGTATTTTTTACCAAGGTATTCAGTTCAGATAAAATCCAACGGTCAATTTCAGGTCTTTCATCCAATGCGATTTCTTCTTCGGAATAGGAAAAATTATCCAGATTTGCATACAAAGCAAAGAAGGAATACGTATTGTAAATGGTTCCGAAGAATTTTCTTCGGACCTCATCAATGCCTTCCAAATCAAATTTTAAATTGTCCCACGGATTCGCATTTACAATCATGTACCAACGCGTTGCATCGGCTCCGTATTTGTCCATCGTTTCAAAAGGATCAACGGCATTTCCCAATCGTTTCGACATTTTTTTGCCGTCTTTGTCCAAAACCAATCCGTTTGAAACCACGTTTTTATACGCAACGGAATCAAAAACCATCGTTGAAATGGCGTGAAGCGTATAAAACCAACCTCTTGTCTGGTCAACACCTTCCGCAATAAAATCGGCAGGAAAGAATTTATTATTGTCTATCAACTCTTTATTTTCGAACGGATAATGCCACTGTGCATAAGGCATGGAGCCTGAATCAAACCAAACATCAATCAAATCCGCTTCTCGTTTCATTGGTTTTCCTGAAGCCGAAACCAAGACAATTTCATCCACCACATTTTTATGCAAGTCGATTTTATCATAGTTTTCTTCGCTCATATTTCCCACTTCAAAATCGGCAAAAATAGCGGCTTTCATTTGTCCGGCTGCAACAGATTTTTTCATCTCAGCCATCAATTCTTCCACCGAACCAATAAAAATTTCTTCGGTGCCGTCTTCTGTTCTCCAAATTGGCAATGGAATTCCCCAATAACGGGAACGCGACAAGTTCCAGTCGTTGGCGTTTTTCAGCCAGTTGCCAAAACGGCCTTCACCGGTCGATTTTGGTTTCCAGTTAATGGTATTGTTCAAATCGAACATCCGATCGCGTTTGTCGGTCACTTTTATAAACCAGGAATCTAACGGGTAATATAAAACTGGTTTGTCGGTTCTCCAGCAATGCGGATAACTGTGTTTGTATTTTTCAACGTTAAACGCTTTATTTTCTTCTTTTAATTGAATGGCAATTTCAACATCTAACGAGCGCTCTGGCGCTTCGCCATCCTCATAATATTCGTTTTTTACATATTTTCCGGCATATTCGCCCATATGTTTGGTGAATCTTCCCTGTAAATCAACCAGCGGAACCGGATTCCCATTGTCATCCAATACCAACATTGGCGGCACTTCCGGCACTGCCTGTTTTGCAACCATCGCATCATCGGCCCCAAAAGTTGGCGCTGTGTGCACAATTCCTGTACCGTCTTCGGTAGTCACAAAATCTCCGGCAATTACTCTAAAAGCATTTTCCGCATTTTTATACGGAAGCGCATAAGGCATCAATTGCTCATATCTTAAACCAACCAAATCGGCGCCTTTGCATTCTCCAGCAATAAAATAAGGTATTTTCTTGTCGTTTTCGCTGTATTCTGACAGTTGAGATTCATTTTCAACCGCAAAAAATTTGCCCGAAAACTGTTTCCCAACCAAAGCTTTTGCCAAAATTACGCTGATCGGCTCAAACGTATATTGGTTGAAAGTTTTCACTAAAACATAATCAATCTTTTTTCCAATCGTAAGCGCAGTGTTCGATGGCAATGTCCAAGGCGTTGTTGTCCAGGCTAATAAATAAGTATTGTCCCATCCTAAATCCTTCCCAAAGGGAAGGACTTTTAAATCCTGTGAAACTCCCTTTCCTTCGGAAAGGGCTGGGGATAGGACTTTAAATTGCGCAACAACAGTCGTATCTGTAATATCCTGATACGTTCCCGGTTGGTTTAATTCGTGTGAACTCAACCCTGTTCCCGCTTTTGGGGAATAAGGCTGAATGGTATATCCTTTGTAAATCAATCCTTTTTTATACAATTGTGCCAACAACCACCAAACCGTTTCCATATATTTTGGTTTGTAAGTCACATACGGATCTTCCATATCCACCCAATAACCAATACGTTTGGTTAAATCGTTCCAAACATCGGTATAGCGCATTACGGCATTTTTACAAGCTTCGTTATATGCTTCAACCGAAATTTTTGTGCCAATATCTTCTTTGGTAATTCCCAGTTCTTTTTCTACACCCAATTCAATTGGCAAACCGTGCGTATCCCAGCCAGCTTTTCGTTTTACCTGAAATCCCTGCTGTGTTTTGTAACGGCAAAAAATATCTTTTATGGCACGGGCCATCACATGGTGAATTCCCGGCAATCCGTTTGCCGATGGCGGTCCTTCATAAAACACAAAGGATTTATTCTCGTCTCGTGTGCTAATGCTTTTTTCGAAAATATGTTCCGCTTCCCAAAACGCCAAAGTCTCTTCTGCTACTTTAGTGAGGTCCAATCCTTTATATTCTCTAAATTTTTTGCTCATTTTATGCCCTTAAATCAATTAGTGTGCGAAATTACGGATTTTATTGAAAATATCATTTCAATAATTGTAAAAAAAATCAGACTTATTTTTGGCTGAAATTCGAGGGATTTTAGGTAAAAATTTGGGCGTTCCCCGCCAGCTGGCGGGGCATGCTTTATTCGTAATCTTTATTTTATTATTAAGGAACTCATGAATACAAGTATTTCACTACTCGCTTTTTTTAGTTTCAAAAAGCAACTAAAAAAGAGCTCAAACAAACCGCTCAATCACTAACGCGCATTGAATAAACAATCAAAATACAGTTAAAATGAAAATTATTCAGCAGTATTAAATTGAATATCATATCTTTAAAAACGGAAAAGACAATCATCAAATTATCAAAAAATCGCTATGGAATTACAACTCATTCAAAACAAAATTTATGAAATACGCGGACAACGCATTATGCTCGATTTTGATCTTGCTGAAATGTATGAAGTGGAAACTCGCGCATTAAAACAGGCAATTAAACGAAATATTGATCGCTTTCCTGATGATTTTATGTTCGAATTAAATGAAAAAGAAATCGAAAACTTGGTATCACAATCTGTGATACCATCTAAAAGCAAACTTGGCGGGGCAAAACCTTTCGCCTTTACGGAACAAGGTGTTGCAATGCTTTCAAGTGTCTTAAACAGCAAAAAAGCCATACAAGTAAATATTGCAGTTATACGGGCTTTTGTAGTATTACGACAACATTTAGCCGATTACAAAGACATAAGGAACTGTAATGAAATAAATTATACATTTTGGCTTGTTCTTTTGCCCTTTTTATTCGTTGTAAACTCTTTAAATATCATAGGCTATTCGCATCGTTTACGCCTTAAAAAAGAACAAAATTACCTCGCCAATTCTGCACACTTTATTTCATTACAGTTCCTAAAAGAAAATATTGCAATGCTTGAAAAACAAATGAATCTTAATTTTAAAGATATTAACCAGGCTTTGCATTATTTATTGAACAAGGACGAGCAACAAATTTCGCAACATGAAAGAAAACAAATTGGGTTTAAAAAATGATTTTTCGACCTTTAACTTTTTAACCTACAAAAATTAAATTTTAGAACTTCCTATTTAAGTCCATTGAGCAATTTTTTATGTAATGTTGGCAACTGTACTTTTAAATTCAGAAGGTTAAAATATATTGTTTAAATCTTGCCTTCCAATTATGGTCATTATTTCAACAATGTCATTATTTATTTTGTAATAAATACTGTCAGATCCACACACACAACGTCTATATCCTTTTTTTATAAAATCAACCGATTCGAATGATAAAGGTCGTTGAGCTATAATCTCAAAGTATTCAAAAAATGAATCATAGTATTTGTCGGCTTGGACAATTCCGAATTTTTTTACACCGTAATGATGAATCCGTATTAAATCTTCTTTAGCAGCATTGCTTAACTTATATTTTGACATTAAGTAAAGCCTTTGATTGTTTTAATATTTGCTCTTTACTGTCATTCGTAAATCCAGTATTTTCAGCTTGCTCTATTTTAGTTTTAATCCAGTCAATCTGAATATGCTGTTTTCTGGCTTGTCTAATTAAATCATTTACAAGTTCACTTTTACTGGCGTATTCTTTATTTTCAACTTGCTCTTTTAACCATTCATCATTCGGATCTGTGAATGAAATGCTTTGTCTTCCCATAATTTCTGATTTTTGATGTAAATTTACACCAAATATACATCAATATCAAAAAAGCCAACAAATAAAATGGAAAACTTTTAACTTTTAACTTTTAACTTTTAATATTAAATCCCTCTTTCTTTCTGAATTTTTTCATAAGCAATGCTCACTTGCTTAAATTTTTCTTCGGCACCTTTTATGTGCTCATCGCCAAGATGCTGCAATTTGTCGGGATGGTATTTTTTGGCCATTTTTCGGTAAGCCAATTTTACTTCATCATTGGAAGCTGTTTTTTCAATTTCCAAAATACGGTAAGCGCTGTCTGAACTGTTATAAAACATCGCTTTTATCGATTCAAAATCGTGCGGATTCACATACAAATAACCAGCAATGGTTTTTATGGCATTTACCTCAACTTCTTGTACGGCGCCATCAGCATTTGCAATGCCAAACAAAAAATGAATGAGCTGCAAACGCGAAGCATGCGTTAAATTTTGACGAATCTGGGTACAAATTTGCGGCGTTGAGATTTGGTTGTTTTTCATAAATACCTTAAACAATTTAAACGCATTGTTGGCGCGCTCTTCGCCATACATTCGCTTAAAATGTTCTCTAACAAATAACAATTCCCGTTCGTTTACATTTCCGTCGGCTTTAATAACCACCGATGACAATAACAACAAACTTACTTCAAAATCCCCCGATTGCACATTTGCACTTGTTCTTCCGTATGTTCTGGCCAATTCAAGATCTTCTTTCGTAAATCCGTCAATAAAACTGCCAACGGCAAATCCTAAAATACTTCCAATTGGACCTCCAAGCGTAAAACCCAATCCTGCACCCAACCATTTAACAAAATTTGCCATAATTTTTTTTGCCGCAAAGATACATTGATTTGCAAGTATCCACTAGGTTCACTACATTACAATTGTTAAAATAGTTATAAACTTTTATAACAATGGAATAATTAAAATTTGTGTTTAGTCATTTCACATTTAATCTATTATCTTTGCGGGCAAAATACTAATAACTAAAAAATAAAAATATGTATCCACCAGAATTGGTAAAACCGATGCAAGCTGAATTAGAGAATGCAGGCTTTACGTCATTACATACCGCTCAGGAAGTTGAAGCGGCGTTGAAAAAAGAAGGAACCACCTTGGTTGTCGTTAATTCAGTTTGTGGTTGTGCCGCCGGTACAGCGCGTCCTGGAGCTGTTGTTTCTTTACAATACGACAAAGTACCAACTAATTTAGTGACTGTTTTTGCAGGCGTTGACAGTGAAGCAACCGCAAAAGCACGTGAAAACATGATTCCATTTCCTCCATCATCACCGGCAATTGCCTTATTTAAAGATGGTGTTTTGGTTCATATGTTAGAGCGTCATCACATTGAAGGCCGACCTGCAGAAGTAATTGCTTCAAATTTAGCTGGAGCTTACGAGGAATATTGTTAAAATAATTTCCTTCAAAATGAAAATCATTAAAAATATTTCGAAAACGATTGTCTTATTGACAATCGTTTTTGGTTGCACAAGCACTACGGAATTAGGCAAAGAAGATGATTTGGCCGAACTAAACAATCTAAAAGAAGAAATTGAGCTGTTGGTTAATTCTGGCGTTTGTTCAGGAAATTCAGATTGTGATTCTATTGCTTTCGGGAGCAAAGCTTGCGGCGGACCAAAAGCCTATCTCGCATTCAGCTCTTCAATTAATGTTGAATTACTTCAGCAAAAAGTGGCGAATTACAATGCGCTTGAAACTGCCTTTAACCAAAAATGGGGAATTATTTCAGATTGCGCTGTTGTTATGCCCCCAACAAGCGTTCAATGCATAAACGGAAAATGTACGGCCGCTTACTAATAATCAGTTCAAAAAAATGATTTAAAAACTACTGATATTCTCGGTAGTTTTTTTATTTTTAAGCATTCTTATTTCAACTTATGAATACCCAGCAGATCATTAAAAATACCGAAGCATTTGTAAAAAATGCCTTAAAAGATGCAGAAGGCGGCCACGACTGGTTTCATATTTTACGCGTTTGGAACAATGCAAAACTCATTTCAAAAAATGAAAATGTTGACTCATTTGTGGTAGAATTGGGCGCTTTATTACACGATATTGCCGATTCAAAATTTCACAATGGCGACGAAACAATTGGACCCAAAATAGCCCGTGAGTTTTTGGAAAGCCAGCAGGTTGATGAATCAATTATTGTCCATATTGAAAATATCATCAGCAATATTTCTTTTAAGGGGGGTAATTTTAAGCAGCAATTTAATTCGCCAGAATTGGAAGTTATCCAAGATGCCGACAGGCTGGATGCCATTGGCGCGGTTGGAATCGCCAGAACATTTAATTACGGCGGATTTAAAAACAGACCGCTTTACAATCCCGAAATTCCTCCAAATTTAAATCAATCTAAAGAAGCCTATAAAAATTCAGAAGCACCAACAATCAATCATTTTTATGAAAAATTGTTGTTGCTAAAAGACAGAATGAATACGGTTACAGGCAGGGAAATCGCTGCAAACAGACATCAATATATGGAACATTTTTTAAATCAATTTTATGATGAATGGAATGGAAAGTATTAATTTACAAGGAAAATAACTTACTTTAATTGATATACTAAAAAAGGTTTAATTGCGTTTATATTTCACCGCTACGCTTCAAAAAGTGTTCTGAAAATCAAAAAATAAGTGACCGTAAGGTTATAAAGTTATGTTAAAATTTCATATCCATTGATAGTTTTTATATCTTTACTCACTTTTATAAATTCAATTACATTAATTATAGAAAATATAAGATTAAATGAATACCTACAAACTTTTTACATTCCTGCTTTTACTGACCAGTTCACTGATATATTCCCAAACCAATATCAAACATAAAATCACAAAAGGTGAAAGTATTTATGCAATCGCTAAAAAATACGATGTAAAAGAGGCCGCTATTTATGAATTAAATCCTGATATCAAAGGGAAATTGTTAAAATTGAATACCACTTTACTAATCCCTAACAATAAATTTACTGCGGATCAAATAGCCGTAAACACTTCAAAAACAGACTTATCCCAAGCACAAAACCATATTATTGCATCAGGCGAAACTTTATCTAAAATTTCAAAAAAATACGGAACTTCCATAATAGAATTGGAACGTTTAAACCCAGCGATTCCTAAAAAACTTCCAATTGGTTATTCCTTAATTATCAGAGAAGAACCGCCAACAATTGAAGCAATTACAAAAGAATTCGGTGTAAATGCCATCGTTGAAAATACAGAAGAAATAGAAACAGCAGAACCTGCCAAAATTCAATTTTTAATTGATACCGCTTCAAAAAATTTAGGAACCAGATACAGAAGCGGCGGAACCACTTTTAGCGGTTTTGATTGTTCGGGATTGATGTTCAACACCTTTAAAGAAATAGATTTTACCTTACCAAGATCATCCAATCAACAAGCTAAAATAGGCACTAAAATTCAAAAATCGCAAGCACAAAAAGGTGATTTGATATTTTTTGCCACCAATGGCAGTCGATCCATCAACCACGTTGGGATGATTACGGAAATTATTGGAGACGAAATAAAATTTATTCACTCATCCACATCATTGGGTGTTATTGTTTCCTCTATCAAGGAAGCATATTATTCAAAAAGATTTAAGCAAATAAACAGGGTTTTAGGCTTAAAAACGGAAAAAGACTAGTTTTTAGTCAGTATTCTCAGTTTT
>JAUSOJ010000087.1 GCA_030656195.1 Lutibacter sp. | reverse complement strand
TTCAACATTCAAAATTCCCTTGACCGCACGACCGCACGACTGCACGACTGCATGACTACATAACAATAAATTAATAATCAACTATCCAACATTCAAAATCCAACATTCAAAATTCCCTTGACCGCAAGACCAAAAATTACTTGACACCAAAAAACTATTTCCAAATTCCCCCGCAATACCCTATATTTACCAACATAAAATTGCTTAACAAAAACCTAAAAAGAATACCAATAAAAACCTCAATAGCAAAAGCGTTGATTATTAAATTGTTTTATGCAAAATACCACTGAAAATAATAGCGATTGGTTGTTTGAAATTACCCCAAAAAACAAGCTTTTCAGTTTAAATTTAAAAGAAGTTTGGCAATACCGCGATTTGTTGATGCTTTTTGTAAAGCGAAACATCATAACCGCATACAAACAAACTGTTCTCGGACCTTTGTGGTATTTAATTCAGCCTTTGTTCACTTCGGTGATCTTTACACTCATATTTAACAACGTCGCCAATATTTCAACAGGAACCGTACCTCCGTTTTTATTCAATTTGGCAGGAATCACCATCTGGAACTATTTCACTTCCTGTTTTTCGGGAACTTCAAACACATTTTCAGCCAATGCAGGCATCTTCGGAAAAGTCTATTTTCCGCGATTAATTATGCCATTGGTTGCGGTAATTTCCAATTTGGTACGATTTGGAATCCAACTGTTTATTTTTATGGCATTTTTTGCGTATTACTATTATAAAGGTGCCGACATCCGCCTCAATGAATATGCCCTGTTGTTTCCTCTTATGGTGTTAATCATGGGGATGCTGGGATTGGGATTGGGAATGATTATATCTGCAATGGTTACCAAATACCGGGATTTAAGCATTTTGGTGGGATTTGGCATGCAGCTGCTGATGTATATCTCGGCAGTGATGTACCCTGTTTCTTATTTTGTGGAAAAACTGCCAAAATACGCCTGGGTGGTGCAATACAATCCGTTATCGTTTGTGATAGAATCGGTGCGCTATATGCTCTTAAATACCGGCGTTTTTGATATTGGCATGTTTATTTATACCCTTATAACCACCACCGTAGTGCTGTTTTTAGGAATATTAATTTTTAACAGGGCTGAGAAGAATTTTATTGATACTATTTAAAAGCTCAAAGCTCAAAGCTCAAAGGTGAAAGTTAAAAGTTGAAAGTTAAAAGTTCACCAAGATTAACTCCCCTCTTGAGAGGGACTAGGGGTGTGTAAGACTGGAATCAAAAAAAAATATTAGAAGTTAAATATTAAATATTAAAAGTTTTAAGTAATAAATAATTTAATAATCCTAAATCAAACACCCTATCCTTGGGAAAATCTAATTGCCTGGAGCCAAGTTAAATATTGAAATTAGTTTTGTGTTTTTGATTAAATAAATCTACTGAGTTATGAACACTGAAATAAACATACAAAATAAAAAATTGGAGTTAATCCAGTGGATTTCTACTATTGAAGACTCCGGTATTATTGAGAAAATTATGGATTTGAGAAAAAATGAAAGTAAAGATTGGTGGAATTTAATTTCTGAAAATGAAAAAGATGCTATTGAACAAGGTATAAAAGATGCCGATTCAGGAAAACTTAATCCACATACAAGCGCCAGAAAGCTATATGAAACGAGCATAACAAATTTTGATACGCAAAGGAATGATTAATGGCGAACAGCATCTGTACAGCTAAAAAATAAAAATTAAACAGATGAAAAATGGCTATAATATTTTCTGGACAGATTTTGCACTTAACGAATTACATTCAACATTCAAAATTCAAAATTCCTTTGACTTAATAACATTTAACATTTAACATATAACATTTAATTTTTAACATTCAACATTCAAAATTCAAAATTCAAAATTCCCTTGACTGCAAGACAAACATTAACGCCAATTTAAAAGCCTTTTATTTTGCATATAATCAATTAGTTACTTAATTTTACTGCAAATTGAAAATAACATTTACAATATGCACGATTTTATTCAAAGAACTATAGGAAAAAAGGTCAATCAATATCTTAGTGTGTTTCCGGTGGTTGCGATACTGGGGCCAAGGCAATGCGGAAAATCTACTTTGGTTAAAAATCTTGCTAAAAATTGGTCCAATTCCATATATCTGGATTTACAAAATGATGGAGATCTGAATAAACTTTCTGAACCAATGTTGTTTTTTCAGTCAAATGAAGATAAAATCATTTGTATGGATGAAATTCAATTGGTTCCAAAATTGTTTTCAATTTTAAGAAGTGTGATTGACAACAACCGAAGAAACGGGAAATTTATAGTATTGGGTTCTGCATCAAGAGATTTAATTCAGCAAACATCAGAGTCCTTGGCAGGCAGGATAGGAATGATTTATTTGGCACCTTTTGCCATAAATGAAGTGAACAAGAGAGATGATTTTTCCTTAAATAAATTTTGGTTGAGAGGTGGCTTTCCAGATAGTTATTTGGCTGAAGAAGAGAATTACAGTAAAATTTGGAGAGAAAATTTCATTAAAACCTTTATTGAAAGAGATATTCCCCAATTGGGGTTTCAAATACCGGCGCTGCAACTTAAAAGATTTTTAATCATGTGTGCGCACCTGCAGGGACAATTACTCAATGCCTCAAAATTAGGCGAATCTTTAGGATTGACACACCCAACAATTAGGCGCTATATTGATCTTTTAGAGCAAACCTTTATTTTAAGAACCATCATGCCCTACGAAGGCAATGTAAAGAAACGGTTGGTTAAATCACCTAAAGTATTTGTGCGTGATGCTGGTTTGCTTCATACCCTGTTAGCGATAAATAGCTACAATGATTTGTTAGGAAATCCGATTTTTGGCGTTTCATGGGAAGGAATGGTGATAGAAAACATTATCGTGAATATGCCGGATTGGAATTATTTTTTTTATAAAACTGCTGCCGGCGATGAATTGGATTTAATTTTGGAAAAAGGAGACCAAAGAATTGCCATTGAATGTAAGGCAAGCGCAGCACCCAAACCTACAAAAGGTTTTTGGAGAGCATTGGAAGACACCAAACCTCAAAAAACATATATTATTGCACCTATTGCAGATTCATACCCAATTAAGGAATCAGTGATGGTATGCGGTTTGGCTATTTTTCTGGAAATGGAGCATTGATAGTTTAAAGTTCAATCAAGATAGCTATCGGGACGAAAGTTAAAAGTTAAAAGTTAAAAGTTCACCAAGATTAACTCCCCTCTAGAGAGGGGTAAGGGGTGTGTAAAACTGGAATATGGCCCCCTAACCCCCGAATGGGGGACGGAGCGTAAAGAAAACAGCCAGTGGCTGTTTTTAGCGAACGAGCCAGCCGGCGCGAGGGCATTATTAAATTTAAAAAGGCAATTTGTAATAAATATTTTACATTTGAAACTAAATCAAAAAAGAAGCGTCATATGAGTTTTTCCAGGACAGAGCGTTAAAAAAATGTTCAGTGAACATTTTTAGCGATAGGGCCAGCCGGCGCGCAGGGCATTGAAAAGCTAAAAACTGAAAGCCGCCACGATTAATTCCCCTCTAGAGAGGGGCCAGGGGTGTGTAAAATTGGAGTCAAAAAAATATGAACAATTAAATTTTTTTCTTTTACCCCAACCCTAAAGGGAGAGAAAAAAATCATAATGATTTAGATGAAAAAGATAAGAACTGTTTAGAGTAAACAATATAGTTTTGACAACCGACTACCAATAACTTAATACCAAATACTTAAAAAAATTAAATGTATAAAGTCTAAAGCCAAAATTTTGAATTAAATTTGACCACAAGACAATTCAACATTTAACATTCAAAATTCCCTTGACAGCAAGGCCGCTCGACTGCTAGACCACACACCTTAAAGATTAAAACTAAAAAAACACCAACTCATTTGTTTCTTAAAAAGGAAACTTATATCTTTGTTAAAAATTGTTATGAAATCAAAATTTCAAATTGAGTTTTTAGATGAGGCTATTAAATTTGTTGAAAGTCTTGATGAAAAAACCCGAACAAAAATTTATTATAATTTAAAATTGTCACAATTTAAAAATGACAATGAATTATTTAAAAAATTAACGGATACTATTTGGGAATTCAGAACATTGTACAACAAAACACAGTACCGGCTTTTTGCTTTCTGGGATAAATCAAACAACAAAAACACCCTTGTTATCGCCACCCACGGAATAGAAAAGAAATCAGGTAAAACACCAAAGAATGAACTCCAAAAAGCCGAAGCATTAAGGATTATTTATTTTGAAAATAAACGATAGACCATGGAAAATAAAAAATTAAATACCACAAGTTTGGAGGTCTTAATAGACAAACATATCGGAAAAATAGGGATGCCAAAAAGAGATGCTTTTGAGTATGAACTGCAACTTGATATTTTAGGGGAAACTATTAAAAGAGTTCGTAAAGAAAGAAATTTGACCCAAGAACAATTGGGAAAATTAGTGGGTGTAAAAAAAGCACAAATCTCCAAAATTGAAAATAGTCTCACCGATGCAAGATTTGAAACAATTTTAAAAGTTTTTAAGGCACTTAACGCCAAAGTAAATTTTAATGTTGAATTAATGGATCAAAAGCTGGTAATTGGAAATTAGGTGGTGAAATAGTGAAAAGTGAGAAGGCTAAAGGTTAAAGGAATTAGGAATTAGGAATTAATCAGTTGAAAAAAGTTAAAAGTCACCACGATTAACTCCCCTCTTGAGAGGGGTAAGGGGTGTGTAAAACTGGAATATGGCCCCCTAACCCCCGAATGGGGGACGGAGCGTAAAGAAAACAGCCAGTGGCTGTTTTTAGCGAACGAGCCAGCCGGCGCGGTGAGGCCCCCTAACCCCCGAAGGGGGAACTGTTAAGGAAAATAAACTAAAAATAAAGATAAAATATTGTCAAAATCGGTCAACGTTATTTAGACATCGACATTTAATAACATATAACATTTAACTTTTAACATTCAACATTCAAAATTCCCTTTACCGCATGACCGCACGACCGCATCCCGATGGCTATCAGGACCAAAGCCAGACTGTCTTGGAACAAATTTTGATATTTGAATTAAATGTAATAACTTTGTAATAACAAATAAGAAAACTATGGAAATAGCCATTATTAAAATCGGCAATTCAAAAGGACTTCGTTTGAGCAAAACCATTATGGAGAAATACAACATCAGGGACAAAGTGGAACTCATTCTCGAAAAGGACCAAATCATCATAAAAGCAATAGACGAACCTCGTAAGGATTGGGAAAATGCCTTTAAGAATATGCGACGTAACAACGATGATAAGTTGCTTATGAACGACGTGTTTGACGATGAAAATTTTGATGAATGGAATTAAAACAATACTTAGTTGTTTTGGTAAATCTTGATCCGACCATAGGCAGCCAAATACAAAAAACCAGGCCTTGCGTCATCATTTCTCCAAATGAAATGAACAAACATCTGAACACGATTGTCCTTGTTCCGTTGACAACAAGTCTAAAAAAATATCCGACAAGGGTTTTGGTCAGGCATAACGGAAAAAAAGGAATGATTGCTTTAGACCAAATTAGGACAGTAGATAAAATGAGAATCATAAAGGTTTTTGAGAAACTGGAAGAATCGGAAATAAGCAAATGTAAAGAAGTCATTAAAGAAACTTTTGTGGATTAAAAAGTTAAAAGTCCGAAGACAGAAGACCGAAGTCCGAAGTCCGGAGTACTAAGACAGAAGAAGGTAGCTCAAAGATCAAAGTAAAAAATTAAGATCATATATTATTTGAACCCAAATCAAAGAAGAAGCGTCATATGATATTTTTCGTCGTAAAATATTGAAATTTTTAGCGTTGGCTGATGGAGCTAATCCAAAGAGCCTCGCAGGAGGAGAAGAGGGGGCAAAGGCGGTCTGGATGCTGGGGTTAAAAAAATTCATTAATTTTACAGAAAAAAATCATCAGACTAGACTTTCCTGCCGGCCGCAGGCGGGTTTGTTACTTTTTTGGGCGATGCAAAAAAGTAAAAAACATCCAATAGAATTACTAATTAATGAAATTGTAATTTAAATGTAAAAATAAAATT
>JAUSOJ010000085.1 GCA_030656195.1 Lutibacter sp. | reverse complement strand
CAGCAACAGCACCTTTATTAGCCGCTTCAGGTTTTGGAAAAACTGATTATGAAGGTTATGTTTGGTTGTCCATAGAAGGTGGAGTCTCTGAAGGCTTTAAATTTGTTGGCCCAGATGCAACTGGTTTTATTGGCTGGGGTGCAGGCCCAGAATATGGAGATGATGGAACATTAACTGGAAAGTTAGTTACATCAGACAGTAAAAATTGTAAAGTTAGTGCTACAGGGTATTACTTTGTTCAAGCAAATACCAATTTGTTGACATATAAAGTAACGCCAGTGAGCTGGGGAATTATTGGTTCAGCAACGCCTACATTATGGGACAGTGATACTGATTTGGTATACGACGCTGCCACAAGAACACTATCAGTAAATATTAATTTGGTAGCTGGCGGTTGGAAATTTAGAGGCAATAATGAGTGGGGAGCTTTTGAATTTGGATCATTAAATGCAGACGGTTTTTTACAGGCCGGCGGTGATTTCACTTTCGACGGTACTCCTGGAAACTATCGTGTGGTATTAGACCTTAGCAATCCAAGAGCATATACTTACACGCTAACGCCTAATTTTTAATAATATTAAATTATATTCATATGAAATTTATATATAAAATAGTATTGCTTTCATTGGTCATCATAGGATTTAATTCCTGTGATGCCAACGAAAACTTTGAAATACTGCCTCCACAAGAGGGCATTACAATCACCAATCCTATTAATGGATCAACCGTGGTGCTTGATGATACCAATACCGCCAATCCGGGTTTAACAATTAGTTGGTCTGCTCCAACTTTTGTTGGCACCGCAGCTACTTTTAAAGTTGAAGTTGCTTTAACCGGAACCGATTTTGCCGCTCCGGTAGTTATCGGAACAACAGAAGCCTACTTTTTTAGCTTGACTGTATTAGAATTAAATACTTTGGCACTTGATATTTTAGGAATTGAAGGTGATGATACTCAAAGTATTGATATAAGAATATCAACTGGTGAAGTTTCTGATAAAGTTTCAGTGGTATTAACGCCCTACAAAGTTGAATTTACAAAATTATTTTTGGTGGGTTCTATCACAAATTGGAAGCCTGAAGAGGCATTGCCGATGACCAGACTTGGTTTCAATGAATTTGAAATCACTGTTGATCTTCCTGCTGGTGCTGAATTTAAATTCGTTCCTCAAAATACAGCTTGGGATGGCGATTTTGGTAAAGACCCTAACAACGCTGGCGTTCTTATTCAAGAAGGAGAACAAAACATTTCGGGTTATGCTGCCGGTAAATATAAGATTTATGTAAATTTAAATACATTTACCTATACCGTAACTGAAGTTATCGCTCCAGCTACATTATTTATTGTTGGTAATATTACCAATCCTGAATGGACTCCAGCAATTTCTCCTCAAATGAATTTGATAAGTGAAGGTATCTTTGCATTAGTAATAGAAATCAAAGGAGCTAATGACGGATTTAAATTTATTCCAACCAATGCCGGTTATGATGGCGATTGGGGAGCAGATCCAGCCAATCCAGGTTCTATTATTCAAAACGGCGAACAAAACTTATCTGGTTATGAAGCCGGAAAATACCTTGTAATTGTTGATTATAATACCTTAACTTACAAAGTTACTCTTGTTGAAAACTTATATGTAGTTGGTTCTATAAATGGATGGAATGAGACAACTGCTATACCTATGGCTGAAGCAAGTTTGGGGATTTTCTCCATTGTGTTAGATTTGCCTGATGGTGCCCAATTCAAATTTTTGCCTACGCTTGGCAGCTGGACCGGCGACTGGGGTGCAGATGCAGCCAATGTAGGACGTATTATTCAAGAAGGTGAAGTTAACTTATCAGGTTATGAAGCCGGAAAATATGTGGTTGCGGTTAACTTTAATACGATGAGTTATACTGTTTCAAAAATTACGGGAACGCCTGCAAATCTGTATTTGGTAGGTGGTTTTAATGGATGGAGTAATACTGCAGGTAGCCCACAATTTACCCAAACTTCTGCAGGTGTGTTTGAAATTACGCAAACACTAAGCGCAAACGATGAGTTTAAATTCGTTCCTGTTGCCGGAAGCTACACTAATGACTTTGGCGAAAGTAAAGTATCTTCAAGAGTACTTGAACAAAATGACGAAAATAATCTTAAGGTAACTGCTGCCGGGAGTTATAAAATAATTGTAAATTTTAACAAAGGAAATATTTCCGTTGTATTGCAATAATATTAAATAAAAAAAAGGCTGTTTTATCAACAGCCTTTTACTACTTATACTTTTTGTGATGAACCGGTTAACCTTTGTTCCGGTTCATTGCATTTTGTAATTAAATTATACCTCATGAAAAAAACATTACTTTTTATCTTTTTAAGCTTTACCAGCTTCTTATTCTCACAAGTGAGCACGGTGCCAACAATTCCTATGGCAAACAGTCAAATTACGGTCACTTTTAATGCTGTAGGCACTGCGTTAGCCGGATATACCGGTGACGTTTACGCACATACGGGCGTGACGGCAAATGGCGTTAGATGGTCAAATGTTATTGGAACCTGGGGCACAAATACCACCCAGCCAAAACTTACCCGATCAACTTCAAATGCCAATTTATACACCTTGGTCATTACGCCAACGGTTTATGGATTTTACGGCGTTGCTACCACAGTTACCATTACAGAATTAAATTTTGTTTTTAGGGCTTCAACAGGTGCACCGCAAAGTGTAGATTATTTTATTCCCATTTATGCAGCAGGATTGAACGTTGCATTCACAAACCCCGCAAACAACAGCGCTTACAACCTAAACAGCAGCATCACTATTTCAGCGGAAGCTTCCACAGCCTCCAATCTGGAGCTTTTTGTGAATGGTACCTCCATAAAAACGGCGACCAATGCCACCACCATTTCAACTTCATATGTATTGACCACAGCAGGAAATCAAATCCTTAAAGCTGTTGCCACTAATGGTACTGAAATAAAAGAAACAACGATCAACATCTTCGTAAAAACACCAACAGTGAATGCCACAAAGCCTGTAGGCTTAAAATATGGCTTCAATAAAAACCCCGACAATTCAGTGACTTTTTTACTGAAAGCACCTTTTAAAACTGATGTATTGCTTTTAGGCGATTTTAACAACTGGACATTAAATGCCACTTACCAGATGAAAAAAGACGGGGAGGATTTTTGGCTTACAATTCCCGGTTTAGACATCAACACAGAATATGCTTATCAATATTTTATAGATTACAGTATTAAAGTGGCCGATCCTTATTCAGAAAAAATATTGGATCCTTCAAATGACCAATATATTACAAGCGCCAACTATCCGAATTTAAAAGCATATCCTGTAAATAAAACTACGGGCAATGTTTCAACGTTCAAAATAAATCAGGAAAATTATGTTTGGACCACTGCCAACTTTATAAAACCATCACAAAGCAATTTAATTATTTATGAATTGCATATTAGAGATTTTACGCCAACTTCTTCATTTAATGAAGCCATTGGAAAATTAGATTATTTGGCTTCCTTGGGCATAAATGCCATTGAATTAATGCCTATTAATGAGTTTGAAGGAAATGACAGCTGGGGTTACAATCCATCCTTTTATATGGCCTTGGATAAAGCCTACGGAACCAAAAACGATTTTAAAAGATTTGTGGACGAATGCCACAAACGAGGTATTGCCGTGCTCGCCGATGTTGTTTTTAACCATTCTTACCGTCAATCTCCCTTGCTTGATATGTATTGGAACAGCGCTACCAATAAGCCAGCCGCTAACAATCCCTGGTACAACGAAAACCATAACTTGGTTGACAACACCAGTGCACACTGGGGTTACGATTTTAACCATGAATCTACGTATACCAAAGCCTTTTTCAATGATGTTTTAAGTTATTGGATGGATGAATATAAAATTGACGGATTTCGATTTGATTTCACTAAAGGATTTTCAAATACGCTTTATTATGGTGCCGACAATTGGGCTAGTGCTTATGATGCTTCACGGATTACTATCCTGAAAAATTATGCTGATCACGTTTGGAGTAACAATCTAACCAATAAACCGTATGTGATTTTTGAACATTTATCTGACAATTCTGAAGAAACAGTTTTGGCGAATTATGGTATTATGCTTTGGGGAAATATGAACCACAGTTACAACCAAAATACTATGGGTTTCCCAACGGATACCAATATCAATTGGATTTCCTACAAACAAAGAAACTGGAACCAACCGAATGTTGTGGGCTATATGGAAAGCCATGATGAAGAGCGTTTGATGTATAAAAACCTGCAATTTGGAAACAGCAATGCCACCTACAATGTTAAAAATTTAAACACTGCTTTGTCAAGACAAGAGCTTGCCGGAATGTTCTTTTTTACCATTCCCGGACCAAAAATGATATGGCAATTTGGGGAATTGGGTTATGATTTTTCAATAAATAGATGTGAGAATGGCTCGGTAAGCAACGATTGCCGATTGTCAAAAAAACCTATTCGCTGGGACTATTTCGACAACGCCAACAGAAAACAAATTTACAATACATGGGCAACACTGGCCGCATTTAAAAAGAACCAGCCCGTTTTTAACACCACTGATTTTACTTTAAATGTGGCAACTTTAACAAAATCCATTTTGTTAAAACACGCCAGTATGGATGTTGCTGTGGCTGGAAATTTCGACATTACTTCAAAAACCATGACGGTGCAGTTTTCAAAAACAGGAACTTGGTATGAATATTTTACGGGTGAAGAAAAAAACATCACCAATACTTCAACATCAATTACGCTAAACCCTGGAGAATATAAATTGTATTCTACCGTAAAATTATTTGATCCAAGAGGCGGAACGGCATCAGACGACAGCGACGATGATGGCGTTGCGGATAGCATAGATTTATGTCCGAACACCTTTCCCGGAACAAGCGTAAACAGTACTGGTTGCCCAATATTCACCTTGCCTGCCAACAATTTTAATGTGGAAGTCATCAGTGAAACCTGTCTGGGCAAAAACAACGGACAAATTAAAATTACGGCAGTGGCAGCTTTAAACTATACCGTAACAATTAACAATGTTCCGTATAATTTTACAAGCACAACTTCAACGCCAGCAAATTTGGTTCCGGGAACGTATAATTTCTGTATTGGGGTTACTGGGCAAACTTACACGCAATGTTACGCTGTTACCGTTGCTCAAGGCACAACAGTTTCAGGAAAATC
>JAUSOJ010000078.1 GCA_030656195.1 Lutibacter sp. | reverse complement strand
GGAATGATTAATGGCAGGCTGCATCTGTACCAATAAAATATATAATATAAACAGATGAAAATAATTGGGCTAACAGGCGGCATCGGCAGTGGCAAAAGCACTGTTTTGGCACTTTTTAAAGCGCTGGGCGCGGTTACTTATGTGGCAGATATTGAGGCGAAGAAATTGATGAATGCTGATGATGGGTTAAAAAATCAGATCATAAAACTATTTGGTGAAAAAGCTTATGAAAAAGGAGCATTGAACAGAACCTATATTTCATCGGTTGTTTTTAACAATGAAGAAAAATTAAATGCGTTGAATGCGTTGGTGCATCCTAAAGTACGTGAAGATTTTCATCATTTTATAAAAAAGCAAAAAGCAGATTTCGTGATTTATGAAGCAGCCATTTTATTTGAAAGCGGCAGCGATCAGTTTTGTGATTATATTATTACGGTGATTGTAGATTTTGAGCATAAAATGGAAAGAATTATAAAGCGCGACGGAGTTTCAGAAGCGCAAGTTTTAGAACGGATGAAAAACCAGTCGAAAGATGATTATAAAATCAAAAAGTCTGATTTTGTGATTAGAAATAATCATTTAGATGACACAAAAAATCAGGTTTCAACAATTTTTGAGTTGCTTAAAAAATTGAAATAAAAATAAAAAATTTCTTAATATATTGTTAAAGAAATAATAAAGATGTTAATCTACGTTAAATAACAATGAATATACTGTTAAACGTGTAAATTTGGATGATGAGGAAAAGGATATTTGTGCTCATCGTTATTTTAATGAGTGTTGCCTTAATCGGCATCATTTCGGTACAGGTATTTTGGATAAAAAATACTGTGCAAATAACGGAAGAGCAATTTTCGGCAAATGTTAAATTTGCTTTGGCAAAAGTATCAGATGATATTAAACAGCGCGAGTTTAATGATTTTTATTTTAAAATAGAAGAGCTTTATACAGAAGGTGACAAATTAAAAGTGTCTGATGTCAGTAAATTCATTTTTGAAAAAATTGACACCGCCAACAATGAAAAATTCACCTATTCTCAAAGCATTATTGAGTCAAATTATAAAGTGCCCACAGAGTTCTTTGAAAATGACAGCGTAAGCTTTAAAGAGATTTACAGTAAAGAAGAAATTGTGATTGTAAAAGATCAGGTTTTGGATAAAACTGCTGGCGGCATGGAACCGCCAGAAGAACGTTATGTAAAAGTAGGCAGGTTTAAAGCAGCGGAAAAATCGTATTTGGAAGGGCAATTTGATATTTATACAAGCAAACTTCCGGTTCACAGAAGGGTAAGCAATCGGGAAATTACTTTTAGATTGGCCAATGAGTTAAATTCAAAAGGAATCAGCACCGATTTTAAATATGGGATTTACAGCAATGGTTTGGCAACTCAGGTAAAATCGGGTTATTTCAGAAAAGAGGTTGGCAAAAGCTATATGGTTCCAATGTTTGCTGATGCTGAAGGAAACAGTAATTATCAGTTGTATGTGACATTTCCCCAAAAGAAAAATTATATTTTAGGGTCAATTACTGAAATTTTGGCATTGTCTGTGTTTTTTGTCTTGATTATTATCCTGGCATTTGTGAGCGCTTTGTATCAGTTGGTGAAACAAAAACAGGTATCGGAAATTAAAACGGATTTCATCAACAATATGACCCACGAATTTAAAACACCCATTGCGACCATCAATTTAGCGTTGGATGCCATTAAAAATCCGAAAGTGATTGGCGACCAGGAAAAAGTGATGCGTTATATAAATATGATTCGTGAGGAAAATAAACGCATGAATGCCCAAGTTGAAAACGTGTTGCGAATTTCCAAACTTGAAAAAAATCAGTTGGATGTTAACAAAGAAAAAGTGGATGTCCATAACATTATAAAAATAGCCATATCTCACGTAGATTTGTTGGTTAATGATAAAGGCGGATATATTAAAATGAATCTAAAAGCCGAAACGACAGAAATTTTGGCCGATCATTTTCATTTTACCAATGTGATTGTAAATATGTTGGACAACGCCATAAAATATTCTGTTGATGCTCCAAAAATTGATATCTCAACCGAAAATACGGGAAAACATATCATAATTAAGGTAAAAGATCAAGGAATTGGAATGCCTAAAAGCGTTCAAAAAAATGTTTTTAAGAAATTTTACAGAGAAGAAACTGGAAATATACACAATGTAAAAGGCCATGGATTAGGACTTGCATACGTGAAAAAAATTGTTGAAATTCATCAAGGCGAAGTTTATGTGGAAAGTGAAAAAGGCATCGGAAGCACTTTTACCATTAAACTGCCTTTAATTTAAAATAAAAATATGGAAAATAATAGAATTTTATTGGTGGAAGACGATCCCAATTTCGGGACTGTTTTGAAAGATTATCTATCACTGAACGATTATAAAGTGACTTTGGCCAAAGATGGTTTGGAAGGATTGATTATGTTTAAAAATGACGATTTCGATTTGTGTATTTTGGATGTGATGATGCCTCGAAAAGATGGTTTTTCATTGGCAAAAGACATCAGGGCAACAAATTCTGAAGTGCCGATTATCTTTTTAACGGCCAGAACCATGAAAGAAGATGTGTTGAAAGGATACCAGTCCGGCGGTGATGATTATTTGAACAAGCCTTTTGATTCTGAAGTGTTGTTGTATAAAATAAAAGCCATTTTGCAACGCAAAGAAACGGAACAAACCATTGAAGAAGATGTTTTTGAATATAAAATTGGGAAATTTGAGTTCAATTCAAAACTGCGTCATTTATCTTTTGATGGCGGTGAAATTCAGAAACTTTCCCCAAAAGAAAGCAAATTGTTGAAATTGCTGGCCACCCATAAAAACGATTTGATGCCGCGTGAGTTGGCTTTGACCAAAATTTGGAGAGACGACAATTATTTCACTTCACGAAGTATGGATGTGTATATCGCTAAACTTCGAAAATATTTAAAACCCGATCCCCATGTGGAAATTTTAAATATTCACGGAGAAGGATTCAGATTGGTTGAGAAGCCCTAAAAATAAAATTTTCACAATTTAAGTGTCTGTATATGTCAGAGTTAATTAAAATATATAATGAAAATCCGAACGAGCGTGAAATCGACAAAGTTGTCAAGGTTTTACAAAAAGGCGGAATCATCATTTACCCAACGGATACCGTTTATGGGTTAGGCTGTGACATTACCAACACCAAAGCGATGGAAAGAGTGGCGCAGCTCAAAGGTTTAAAATTGGACAAAGCGAATTTTTCATTTATTTGTTATGATTTAAGCAATTTGTCTGATTATGTAAAACAAATTGATACGCCAGCCTACAAAATATTAAAAAAAGCCTTGCCGGGACCGTATACTTTTATTTTGCCGTCGAGCACCAATTTACCGAAAGCTTTTAAAAATAAAAAAACGGTGGGGATTCGAATTCCCGACAATAATATTATCAGGGAGTTGGTAAAGAAATTGGGAAATCCAATTGTTTCCACCTCAATTTATGATGAAGACGATTTGTTGGAATATACTACGGATCCTGAATTGATATTCGAAAAGTGGGAAAACAAAGTGGATGTTGTGATTGATGGCGGTTATGGAAGCAATATTCCATCAACCGTGGTCGATTTATCTGAAGGAGAAATCACCATTTTGCGTGAAGGATTGGGAAGTGTGGAGGCGTTGTTATAGCAATTCTTTATATTCTTTTTTGCCTAATGCAAAATACTGCCAAACAATGCTTTTTATCGTATAATAATCCGCTTTTTTAGCGGATTTTTTTCTTTTTTTGAGCATTTTGGAAAAATGTCGGTAAAAGCTGAAATGCGCTTTAAGTATTGCCACAAAATGCAAAGGCTTCAATTCAGCTAAAAATTTTATTCCGGCAAAACCATCCAATATAAGTCGGGCAAAAATGATTGGAATTAATCTGTTTTCGGGCAGATTTTTAACCAAACTATACAAACTGTTTCTGAAATTTAAGAATGTTTTTGTTGGATTTGCTTCTTTTAAAGTGGCGCCGCCAACGTGATAAACCGTTGAACTGCCTACATATTTAATGGTTTTGGACAAATTTTTCGCCCGCCAGCACAAATCTATTTCTTCCTGATGCGCAAAATAATCTTCATCAAAACCTTTTAATTCATGATAAACTGCTGAACGAATAAAAAAACAAGCACCCGATGCCCAAAAAATTTCCGCTTCGTCGTTAAATTGATTTTGATCGGTTTCTAAGGTTGAAAAAATTCGGCCCCGGCAAAAAGGATAGCCAAACTTGTCAATAAATCCACCCGCTGCACCGGCATATTCAAACTTGTTTTTATTTTTATAATCCAGTATTTTTGGCTGGATAATGGCTGTATTTTGCTCAGTATCAAAAATGGAGACTACACGATTTAGCCAGCCTTCGGTCACTTCAATATCCGAATTCACCAAAGCATAAATATCGGCATTAACGTGTTGCAATGCATCGTTATAACCTTTTGCAAATCCGCCGTTTATACTATTTTGAATGATTTTAATCTGAGGATACATTGACTTCACAAAAGCAACAGAATCATCTTCAGAAGCGTTATCTGCGACATAAATTTGCGCAAATTCAAAATCGCTGTATTTTACGATGGAAGGAAGGAATTTTTCCAGCAAATGTTTTCCGTTCCAGTTTAAGATGACGATGGCTATTTTCACGTATGCAAACTTAATTAAAAAGTTCAAATTTTAAGGAAGATAGGGCATTAATGTTCATAATTGGGAATGTTTTCCAAAAAAACGTAGCATTCATTTTTCAAATCCATAAATGAATAAAAATGGGTTAAACCGTTGGTGACAATAAGATAACTGGCTTCCAATTTTAAATTATAGCGCGCAATTTGGTCGAAGGCATCTTGCGTAATTTTTATGGAAGGCGCTTTGCATTCAACAATGATATGCGGGGTGCCCTTGGTATTAAAAACCAGGATGTCCGTTCGTTTGGTTAACTTGTTGACGGTTACCTTTTTTTCAACGGCGATGAGCGAAATCGGATAGTTTTTGGCTGTTATTAAATAATGAATCATATGCTGGCGCACCCATTCTTCCGGAGTCAAAACCATATATTTTTTTCGGACAATATCGAATATAAAATACTTATTTTCGCTACTTTTGATTTTGAAAGGATATGTAGGTAAATTCAATGGCTGCATCCCACAAAAATGCTAATTTTTTTTTATAAATGAGTGATGTAACCAAAATAGTTTCAGATATCCAAAGCGGAAATATAAAACCCATTTATTTTTTGATGGGTGATGAGCCGTATTATATTGATAAAATTTCTGAATATATTGAAAAAAATGTGCTTTCCGAAGAAGAAAAGGGATTTAACCAAATGGTGTTGTACGGAAGGGATGTTGCTGTGGAAGATTTAATTGACAACGCAAAACGCTATCCGATGATGGCCGACAGGCAAGTGGTGATTGTAAAGGAAGCGCAGGACTTGTCGAGAACTATTGAAAATTTGGCTTCTTATGCCGAAAATCCGCAGCCTTCAACGGTGCTGGTTATTTGCTATAAATACAAAACCATTGACAAGCGCAAAAAGTTGTACAAAGCCATCCAAAAATGCGGATTGGTGTATGAAAGCAAAAAGCTTTATGAAAATCAGGTTGCCGACTGGATCAGAAGGGTTTTAGCCGGCAAAAACTATAAAATAGACACAAAAGCCACCTTAATGCTGGTGGAATATTTAGGAAATGATTTGAGTAAAATCAGCAATGAGCTGGATAAGTTAATGATTGTTTTACCGCCAAATTCAACCATAACGCCAAGTGCCATTGAAGAAAATATTGGCATCAGCAAAGATTATAACAATTTTGAATTGCGAAAAGCGGTGGGTGAGAGAAATGTGCTGAGCTCCAACAGAATTATCAACCATTTTGCGCAAAACCAAAAAGCAAATCCAATGGTTGTAACCATTTCATTACTGAATGGTTTTTTTACCCAGTTGCTGATTTACCATAGTTTAAAAGACAAATCGAGCAACAACGTCGCAAAAGCTTTGGGCGTAAATCCGTTTTTTGTATCAGATTATACGGCCGCCGCAAAAAACTACCCAATGCGAAAAGTATCGCAAGTTATTGGTTTGCTGCGTGATGCCGATTTAAAAAGCAAGGGTGTTGGCGCAAATGCCTTGCCTGCAGGAGATATTTTAAAAGAATTGATTTTTAAAATTATTCATTAGTCAGTTGCCTGAAACCTGAAACCATTTATTTATCAACTTTAATTCGGTTTTCCCTATTCGCTATTTCCCAAGCGGTATAAAACACCAATTGGGTTCTTTTTGCCAACAATTCATAATTAATTTTATCGGGCGTGTCGCTTATGCGGTGATAGTTTTCGTGGGTTCCGTTAAAATAAAAAATGACAGGAATGTTATTTTTTGCAAAATTGTATTGGTCTGAGCGGTAATAAAAACGATTTGGATCGCTATCCGAATTGTATTTGTAGTCTAAATTTATTTTTGTGAATTTGTTGTTCATTTCTTCAGATAAATGGTGTAGTTCATTGCTAAGTTTATCAGAACCAATTAAATACACATAATTCGGGTTGTTTTCATGGGCATCGTCTGAACGGCCGATCATATCTATATTTAAATTTGAAACGGTATTTGCTAAAGGAAAAATAGGAAATGTCACATAATATTTAGAACCAAGCAATCCTTTTTCCTCACCGGTAACATGCAAAAACAAGATAGATCGTTTTGGTCCATTTCCTTCTTCAACGGCTTTCTGAAAAGCTTCAGCAATCGCCATTACAGCCACAGTTCCTGAACCATTATCATCGGCGCCATTATAAACTTCACCTTCTTTATCCATTCCAAGATGGTCATAATGCGCAGAAATCACCAAAATTTCATCAGGAAATTCAGAACCTTTGATAAAGGCAACCACATTTTCTGAAGCTTTTAAATTCCGGCTTAAATGTTGTGTTGAAATAGTTTGAAAATAATTATTTTCGCCCAATGGAGAGGCAATATTTTTTGACATATAAAAATCTTTCAGGTATTCTGCCGCCAATTTTTGTCCGGGTTCACCGGTATTTCTTCCTTCAAATTCATCCGAAGCAATTATATATAAATGTGTTTTCAAATCGGCATCGGTAATTCCGGCAGCAAATTTTTGCGCCAATTTCCCTGTAATTTCGACAGATTCAGCCGCTTGGGCAATTATATTGCTGTTATAGCCAACTTGTAACAGACTTAAAAATAGCGCGGTAAAAAGAATTTTCTTCATAAAAAGATTTTATTGAACAATCAAAGATACTAAGGTTAGTAGGAATTAGAGAGTGTAAACTGTTTTAAAGTTTTGTTAAAGCTGATTAAATCAGATTCAAAAAGCTGGTCAAGACGATCGTTTTCAATTAAATTTTCGGTGGTGTCCGCCATAAAATTTGAAGGAGTCATCAACCATAAAATATCAGCCAATTGCAAAGCCAAATTTACTTCATGGGTGGAAACAATAATCGTTTTATGGAAATCTTTTGCCAGTTTTTTTAACAAGGCAAAAGTTTCAATGGTATGGTGAATGTCCAAATGCGCCGTTGGCTCATCTAAAATAATAATGTCGGTATTTTGAGCCAAAGCCCTGGCAATTAACACTTTTTGAAGCTGACCGTCGCTTAATTCGTAATATTTTGCGTTGATTAAATGTTTGGTGTTGGTTTGTTCAAAGGCATTGTCGATAAATTTTAAATCCGTTTCAGATAAATTACCCACCCAATTGGTATAAGGCTGACGGCCCAAAGCCACCAGTTCATAAACCGACAAATTACTTTCGGGCAAATGCTCGGTTAAAACCAAACTGAGCGATTTGGCCAATTCAACACTGTTTAATGTTTTTAAGTTGGTGTTATTGATGAAAATTTCACCGCTTAAAGCAGGCTGAACCTTGGTTAAAGTCCGCAACAAAGTCGATTTCCCAATCCCGTTTTTTCCTAACAAACAAACCAATTTTCCTTTGCCAAGTTCAATGTTTAAGTCAGCCGCAACGGTATTCACGTTCTTTTTAGACGTGTAACCAATGCTTAAATTGCTGGTTTTAATAATATGTTGGTCTTTCAAATCCACTTAATAGGTTATTTTTCGTTTTCTTACCAGCAACCAAATAATGATGGGCGCACCAAATAATGACGTAATCGCGTTAATGGGCAAAGTATATTCGCTGGTCGGCAATTGGGCAATGCTGTCGCAAATAAGCATAATGATAGCACCGCTTATGGCAACCGCCGGAACCAATATTTTATGGTTGGAAGTGCTGAAAAGCAGTTTTGTCAAATGCGGAACCGCCAAACCAATAAAGGCAATAGGACCGGAAAAAGCGGTAATTACGCCCGTTAACAAGCTGGTAGCAATCAAGGTGAAATTTCGGGTTCGTTTAACGTTAACGCCCATACTTTTCGCATAATTTTCTCCCAAAAGCAAGCTGTTTAAAGGTTTTATGATGAAAATCACAAAGGTCATTCCAATCACAAAAATGATTAAGAGCACCAAAATTTCATTCCAGCTTAAATTTCCCAAACTGCCAAAACTCCAAAATAAATATTGCTGCAATTGATTGGCACTGCTAAAATAGGCAAGCACACTGATTACGGAAGCCGTTAAACTGCCAAACATCAATCCGATAATTAAGATAGACATCGTATTTCTGACTTTAATTGCGGCCAGCATCACGGCCGAAAGCACTAAAAACGCACCAAGACTTGCAGCAATGGCGTGTCCCCAGCTGCTAAATGCAAAACCGGCGGCAGTTGCGCCAAAAAACGAGGCGCCCAGGATCAATATGGCGACCCCCAAACTGGCACCCGAACTGATTCCCAAAACGTAAGGGCCGGCCAGCGGATTCCTGAACAAGGTTTGCATCAACAATCCGCTGATCGACAAACCGGAACCGACAATAATCGCCGTAATGGCCTTTGGCAATCTGTAATTAAGTGCAATTGATTTCCACGATTCCTTTTCAACTTCACCATCCACAAAAGCCAGAAACAATTGTTTTAAGGGAATGTAAACGGATCCCAGACTTATGTTTACAATAAAAATAAGCAGGAGCGCACCCAATAAAATTAGAAAAGTGTTTCTATATGATTTTGTTGGATTTACCAATGATGCTCGTTTAAAAATGTAACTAATTTTTCAATTGCCTTTCCGCGATGGCTAATGTTGCCTTTTTCATTCATGTCCATTTCTGCAAATGAGGTATTAAAACCATCGGGCATAAAAATAGGGTCGTAGCCAAAACCACTTTTTCCCCGTTTTTCTGTTAAAATGGTACCTTCGCAAATTCCTTCAAATATAAACTGTTTTCCTTGAATATTTAAGGCAATTGCCGTCTTAAATTGCGCTTTTCGGTTCGGATTGTTTTCGAGGTTTTTTAACAATTTATTCATATTTGCCTCTGCATTGTTGTTTTCTCCGGCATAGCGGGCCGAATAAACACCCGGTTCGTTATTTAAAGCGGCAACTTCAAGTCCGGTATCATCGGCAAAACAATCGAGTCCGAATTTTTCAGTGATAAAATTGGCCTTTAAAATGGCATTTCCTTCCAAAGTATCTGCAGTTTCAGGAATATCTTCAAAACAATGGATATCGGCCAGACTTACAATCTCGAAATTGGTGAGCATCGCCTGAACTTCTTCAAGTTTATGTTTATTATTTGTGGCAAAAACCAGTTTTAGTTTATTCATGGTGATATGGTTCGTTTTTTAAAATAGTGTTGGCCCTATACAATTGTTCCACCACAAACAAGCGAATCATTTGGTGCGAAAAAGTCATTTTTGATAAGGATATTTTTCCTTGCGCCTGCTGGTAAACGGCTTCTGAAAATCCATACGGACCGCCAATCACCAACACCAACTGTTTAACGCCGGCATTCATTTTTTTTTGAAGGTATTCAGAAAATGCGACAGAACTAAATTGGGTTCCTTTTTCATCCAATAAAATTAAAACGTCTGTTGCCGATAATTTTTTTAAAATGAGTTCGCCTTCCTTTTCCTTTTGCTGCGCTTCGGTTAGGTTTTTGACATTCTTAATATCGGCAATCACATCAATCTCAAAATTGATATAATGCTTCAGCCTGTTTTGATAAGCCTCAATTAAGGTCTGTAAATTTTTATCATCGGTTTTGCCAATGGCCAACAGTTTAATTTTCATTTATTTACATTCTATTTTTTAGCGGTAACAGGTGCTGCACACCATTAATCATTTTTGATTGTATCAAAATTTGTTATAGCTCGTTTAATTCGGTAAATATAAAAAGAATTAAAGAATGAATTTTTTTGAAAATAAAAAAGTTATTTTTGTTTGATAATAGACAAATCCCATGATTTCACAAAAACAATTTGAAAAAGAACTTGAACTAATTATTTCAAATGCCATAAGAGAAGATGTGGGCGACGGCGATCACAGCTCTTTGGCGTGCATCCCGAAAGAAGCAAAAGGAAAAGCAAAATTATTGGTTAAAGAAGCCGGAATTATTGCAGGCGTAGAAATGGCTAAAAGAATTTTTGGTTATGTGGATTCGGCGTTAAAAGTGGAAACATTGATTAACGACGGAGAAACCGTAAAATATGGCGATGTGGTATTTTATGTGGAAGGAAGCTCACAGTCTATTTTAAAATCGGAACGCCTGGTGTTGAACGTGATGCAGCGAATGAGCGCCATTGCCACAAAAACAAAGGAATTTGCCAAATTGCTGGAAGGCACAAAAACAAAAATTTTGGACACCCGTAAAACCACGCCGGGCATCAGGGCCATAGAAAAATGGGCAGTAAAAATTGGCGGCGGCGAAAATCACCGATTTGCATTGTATGATATGATTATGTTGAAAGACAATCATATCGATTTTGCCGGAGGCGTTTCAAAAGCCATTGAAAAAACCAAAAATTATTTAAAAACCAATCAACTGGATTTAAAAATTATTGTTGAAGCCAGGAGCATTGAAGAAATTAAAGAAATATTGCAGCACGAAGGCATTCACAGAATATTGATCGATAATTTTGATTTTGAAGAAACCAAAAAAGCAGTTCAGTTAATTGGCGATAAATGCCAAACCGAATCATCTGGCGGCATAAATTTGGAATCCGTCAGGAAATATGCCGAATGCGGTGTTGATTATGTTTCTTCAGGCACTTTAACTCATTCTGTTTACAATATGGATTTGAGTTTGAAAGCGGTGGCCCCCTAATCACCGAAGGGGGAATTTAAAAAAAAGTTCTTAAATTGTTAAAAGCAAATTAAAAATCGTCACACTAAGCAAAGCCGAACAGCGTAAATCCAATAATACCAATCAAAGTTTGAATCTATTTAAAAAATAAATGAGGAAACACACCATAGCAATCATAAATAAAATCAAGAAACTGGAATGGATTATTAGGCTGGGAAAAAATGTTAAAATTCCTGGTTTAATGGGCATGTCACTTTATGAAGTGCTAAAAATATATTTTCTTGGGATCATTAAAGGTGCGCTAACATCTCGCGCCGGTGGTATTGCATTCAGCTTTTTTATGGCCTTGTTTCCATTTTTACTTTTTATACTTACCCTCATTCCATACGTGCCGATTGAAGGATTTCAGCAAGATTTTTTGTTTATGATTGAAAGCTTGTTGCCTCCAAACACAGCCAGCTCTTTTCAAGAAGTCATACGCGATATTGTAATTAATAAATACGGTGGATTGCTTTCTTTCGGATTTTTAGCTTCCATTTTTTTAATGGCCAACGGAGTAAGTTCCATTTTTGCCGGATTTGAATATTCGTATCATGTGGTTGAAATGCGCAGTATTCTGCGCCAATATTTTGTTTCTATGCTTATTGCAATCGTATTGACGGTTATTTTATTTGTGGTGGTTGCGGTGACAGTTTATTTTGAAATAGGCATCAACGATTTAAAAGCACGTGGATGGCTGGATAACGATGTGTTCTGGATTGAAAAAGGAAGGTTCTTTTTACTGGTGGCATTGATATTTTTTTCGGTTTCCGTATTGTATAAATATGGGGCTAAAGAAATAAAACACAAAACTTTTTTTACGCCAGGTTCAGTTTTAACAACTGTTTTAACCTTATTAATGTTTAAATTATTTGCCATTTATGTGTTGAAATTCGCCACCTACAACCAACTTTACGGCTCCATTGGTACTTTGTTGGTGCTAATGGTTTTTGTTTGGTTAAACTCCATCATATTGTTGTTGGGATTTGAGTTAAATGCGAGCATCAACAGACTTAAAAGAAATTTTATAAAGGATTTGGAATTGAAAGAAATTGCAGTGAAAGAAGCGGAATTAATAGAAAAGGAACAAGAACTGAAAGATTTAAAGGAATCAAAAGAAAAAGACTTGAAAAAATAAAATTTAACAGATGAAAATTATCGCAATGATTCCTGCCCGTTTTGAAGCAAGCCGATTTCCTGGGAAACTAATGAAAGATTTAGCCGGAAAAACAGTTATTTTAAGAACTTATGAAGCAACAAAAAACGCCAATTTGTTTGATGAAGTTTATGTGGTGACCGACAGTGATGTTATTTTTGATGAAATTATTTCCAACGGAGGGAAAGCCATCAAAAGTAAAAAGGAACACGAATCGGGGAGTGACAGGATTGCCGAAGCCATTGAAAATATGGAGGTTAACATTGTAGTAAATGTGCAGGGTGATGAACCTTTTACGCAAAAAGAATCACTTTCAAAGTTGCTGGAAGTTTTTAAAACGGATCAAAATAAGGAAATTGACATCGCTTCCTTAATGATAAAAATGGATGATAAAGCTGAAATTAACAATCCGAACAATGTAAAAGTGGTGACTGATGAGCGAAATTTCGCAATGTATTTTTCCCGATCGGCAATTCCGTATCCAAGGGATGAATCTTTTGCGGATTATTATAAACATATCGGAATTTATGCCTTCAGAAAAGATGCTTTGCTAAAATTCACCAAATTGCCTATGAATCGGCTGGAAGCGACTGAAAAATTGGAAAATCTTCGTTTTTTGGCCCACGGATTAAAAGTGAAGATGGTAGAAACCGATCAAATCGCTATAGGTATCGACACACCAGAAGATTTGGAAAAAGCCAATGCGATTTATAAAAATATACAATATTAAATATAGGAAAAATTTAAATTATTAAAAATCAAGTATCTAACATCTGATATTTAATATTTAACTTTTAATATCTAATATTTAATATCTAATATTTAATATCTAAAATATTTAACTTTTAATATCTAATATTTAACTTTAAACTTTAAACATCTAACCAATGAGCTATACCAACCGACAACCAAAAGATTTTATGAAATCGTTGCAATTAATCCACTTCTCCTTATTGTTTATTATTGTGGTTTTTGGAGCATATGTGGCTTTAAATGCCGGAGACCAATTGTTTTTTTCTTATGAAGACGATAAAATGTTTTTATATATGGCCATCTTGATTTCTTTTGTGGGAAATTTATCCAGTAAATACTTATACAACAAGCTGTTAAAACAAATTCCTGCAGAAGCTGATTTGTCGCAAAAAGCTGTAAAATACAGCACCGCACATATTTTTAGGGTGGCGATGTTAGAATTTCCTGCGTTAATGTGCATTATTTTTGTGATGGAATCCAACAACAGTTTCTACTTTATTTTGGTTGGCATATTAATTTTGATGATCCTTGCGGTTTATCCCACCAAATATAAATTCGCCAATGAAGTTCCTTTGTCGGCAAAAGAAAAATCAATGTTAGAAAACCTTTAAATTGTTTTTTAATTTTTAGATATTTGCAAACCAATTTTTAAAGATGGCACAAAAACCAAGCATACCAAAAGGAACCCGCGATTTTTCGCCTTCCGAAGTGGCAAAAAGAAACTATATTTTTTCAACCATTAAACAAGTTTTTGAAACCTACGGATTTCAGCCTATTGAAACGCCAAGTTTTGAAAATTCGGAAACCTTAATGGGGAAATATGGGGAAGAAGGAGACCGCTTGATTTTTAAAATACTGAATTCGGGAGATTATTTAAGCAAGGTTGATGATACATTGCTTCAAGCCAAAGACAGTTTAAAAGTGACCTCAAAAATTTCAGAAAAAGCCTTGCGTTACGACTTAACAGTGCCTTTTGCCCGTTATGTGGTTCAGCACCAAAATGAGATAGAATTTCCTTTCAAACGCTACCAAATGCAACCTGTTTGGCGCGCCGATCGTCCGCAAAAAGGACGTTTTAGAGAATTTTACCAATGTGATGCCGATGTGGTTGGAAGCAAAAGTTTGTGGCAGGAAATTGAATTTGTGCAATTGTATGATGCCGTTTTCAGTAAATTAAACTTACCGGGCACTACCATCAAATTGAACAATCGTAAAATATTGGCGGGAATCGCCGAAATTATTGGCGCTGCTGATAAATTAATCGATTTTACAGTAGCGCTTGATAAATTGGACAAGATTGGTGCCGATGGTGTTGCCAAAGAAATGTTGGAAAAAGGCATTTCTGAAGAAGCCATTGAAAAAGTAAAACCTTTATTTAATTTTCACGGAAGCAATCAGGAAAAATTAAACCAATTGCAGATTTTATTGACCGAATCTAAAGAAGGAACAAGCGGCGTGGAAGATTTGCGTTTTGTGATTGACAATGTGGAAAAATTCGGACTGGAATCGGCCAAACTGGTTATTGACGTTACCTTGGCGCGCGGTTTGAATTATTATACCGGTGCCATTTATGAAGTTTCCGCTCCGGAAGGCGTAAATATGGGATCTATTGGCGGTGGCGGAAGGTATGATGATTTAACCGGAATTTTCGGTTTAAATGATATGAGCGGCGTTGGTATTTCGTTTGGTTTGGACCGTATTTATTTGGTGCTTGAAGAATTAAATTTGTTTACGGATCTTGAGTTGCCAAAACCAAAAGTGCTGTTTATAAATTTTGGTGATGCAGAAGCTGCTTTTTGCATGAAAGCCTTGCTGGAATTGAGAAGAAACAATATTAAATCGGAATTGTATCCCGACAGCGCAAAATTAAAAAAGCAAATGAATTACGCCAATAAAAGAGAAATTCCTTTTGTGGTGATGGTTGGGTCTACGGAAATTGAAAACAATACGTACACCTTAAAAAATATGCAAAGCGGCGAACAGGAAGTTTGCGGTTTAAAAGAATTAATTAGAATCACGGCGCTACTTTAAAATAAGTTGTAAATTTGCCGTTTAATGACTAAAAATGTTTGAAGGTAAAAACATAATGACAAACAGAATAGATGAAATGGGAGATGATCACGTAGGATCCTCTGCTAAAACGCCTTTGAGAGCTGATGCTTTTGATATTTCAGACCACGAAAAAATAGCGCGAATTCAAGAAAGCGTGAAAGATATTTTGATTACTTTGGGAATGGATTTAAATGATGACAGTTTAAAAGGAACCCCAAAAAGAGTCGCAAAATCATTTGTGAATGAACTTTTTGGCGGATTAAATCCGGCCAATAAACCAAAATTATCCACATTCGACAATAATTACAAGTATGGCGAAATGCTGGTTGAAAAAAACATTGTTGTTTATTCAACTTGTGAACATCACTTATTGCCAATTGTTGGCAGGGCGCATGTTGCTTACATTTCCAACGGAAATGTCATTGGATTGTCTAAAATGAACCGCATTGTTGATTATTATGCGAAACGACCTCAAGTTCAGGAACGTTTAACCATGCAAGTGGTGCAATCGTTGCAGGAAGCTTTGGGCACGGATGATGTGGCTTGTGTTATTGACGCCAAACATTTGTGCGTAAATTCGCGTGGTGTGCGCGATATTGAAAGCAGCACCGTAACTTCAGAATTCGGCGGTAAATTTAAAGATGAAAACGTTCGCAGAGAGTTTTTGGATTATATAAAAATGGACACAGATTTTGAGGGCATAAAATAAATATAACAATTTCAATCAACAAAAAAAGCATCCATTTGGGTGCTTTTTTAGTTTGGCGCCAACAAATTAAACGGGTAATAAGGAATATTGCGAAGAATCCAAAAAACTACAATTACTGCCAAAATTACCAAAGGTGTTTTTGGATGATACATATAATTATAAAAGTTCTTTTTGAAAAATGCATTAATTCCTGTCAAAGTGATATGATATCCTAAAATAAGTAAACTTATAAGAAACAGTACATTTTGCTGCAAAACGCCAAAAATATTGAAATTCAAAAGTTGGTGGGTGGCGCGCTGGCTTCCGCAACCCGGACAATAAAAACCTGTGGTGAAGTACAAGGGACATTCAGGAAGAAAATTGACATCGTTCGGATTGATGAAAAAATAAAATACAGCCAAACTTAAAGTACCAAAAATAATGGCGAACCATGTAATTTTCTTTTGCATATTTTTTTAAAAATCGCCCATCATTGCCAAACCGCCTATGGCAAAAACAAAAATAAGGTAAAAAAAGCCTATAATAAGACTCGAAATAATTCCCCAAGTCATCCATTTCTGTGCTTCTTTGGAAGCTTTAAGAGCACCTTCATAATCTCCCAAATCAAATTTGGAATTTACTTGCGCGGCATTTATAATTCCCACAATTCCGAAAGGCAGACAGCAAAATATGGTCACTAAAATGGATTCTATCAAGTAATTTTTTGGTTGATTTTCGTTTATAGTCACTTTTTAGCGTTTTAATTGCAATAAGCCAAATTATGAAAAAAAATAATGAACTTAAAGGATTCGGATAAAAATCTGATGAATTTCAACGTTAATTCACTCGTCACTAAATACTTTTCCAATATTTAAAAATGGATCTGCAGTATTGGCGATAGTTTATGAAGTAATTCTGTTTTTGAATAATTTTATTGTCATAACTTTGTTTATTCAATTAAATTAAATTTAAGCATATGGATTTTAAAGTTGGGGATAAAATTGCGGTGATTGACGATGTTATAAAAGGAAAAGTGACTGGCGTGCATCCCAATAAAATTGTGGTTGAAGATGAGGACGGATTTTCTTATGAATATGCGCCAAAAGAATTGGTGATCATTACAGAAAATCAGAAAGAACTTTCTAAATTCAGCGATATCGACAATGAATATTTGTCTGAAAAAATCAATGAAACTTCTTCAAAGAAACAAGTGCCACTGTTTAAAACAAACGTTAGGCCAGATAAGTTACCGCCTATGGAAGTTGATTTGCACATCAACCAGCTCATTGCTTCAACAAAAGGAATGGACAATTATGATATGCTGACCCTTCAGCTGGAAACTGCCAAGCACAAATTGGAGTTTGCCATCAAAAACCGGATTCCAAAAATAGTTTTCATTCACGGAATGGGTGCCGGAGTTTTAAAAACAGAATTGGAATTTCTATTTAAAAAGTACAACGTTTACTGGAATGATGCTTCTTTTCAAAAGTATGGTTTGGGTGCAACCGAAGTGGTTATTTACCAAAATCCAAAAAATTAATTGTTAATTTTTATCGTTCCAAAATTAAAGCTTTCAAAGAAAACGCGCTCTTTACCATCGTTAAACGACAGTTTTGAAATGGTAATTTCATAAGAATAGCCAGTGACAACACTATTTGTCAAAATTTCTGTGGCAGCAATGTTTATAGTGCCTCCATCTGCTTTAAGTTCCTTAATAATTTTTGGCTCCAATGGCGGAATGTCCTGACAAAAATAAGTTGCAGTAATACCTTTATCAAAAATTCGATAGGTCGCTGTAACCGTAGTTGAAATTGGAAGCGCAACTTTTGGAGCGGTTCCAAGGGCTGTTGAAGGAAGTGTTAGAACCAAAACTTCTGTGTTCTTGGTACTTGCTATATATAAAACATATTTACCGCACACATTCACTTTTTCGGTAAATTCAAAGACAGGAACATCAAAATCACCATCATTGCAAGCATTAAGGGTGAACGCCAAAAAGAGTATCAATATTTTCTTCATAAGGTTTAATTTCAACGCAAAAATAACAGTTTTAGGCAAGTCAGCACCAATTGAAACCAACTATTTTAATTACTTTTGCTTTTAATGAAAACAATTTACCTAGATAACGCTGCCACAACACCCATATTGCCTCAAGTTATTGATGTCATATCAATCGCAATGGCCAATGTTTACGGGAATCCTTCATCAATTCATCACGTTGGGCGAAAGGCAAAATCTATGGTTGAAACGGCCCGTAAAAATATTGCCAAACATTTTAATGCCTCAGCCCAGGAAATAGTTTTTACTGCTGGCGGAAGTGAAGCGGACAATTTAATACTTAGAAATGCCGTTACCAATTTAGGCGTTACCACCATTATTTCATCCAAAATTGAACATCACGCCGTTTTGCATACTGTAGAAAACTTGCAAAAAGAATTTGGTATAAACGTTAAATTTGTTGATTTGGATGAAAGCGGAAATGTAAATTATACGCATTTAGAACAGCTGCTTCAAGCAACTGAAGAAAAGAAATTGGTAAGTTTGATGCACGTAAATAATGAAATAGGAAATATTTTAGATTTGAAATTGGTTTCGCAATGTTGTATTGCCAACAATGCTTTATTTCATTGTGATGCAGTTCAG
>JAUSOJ010000072.1 GCA_030656195.1 Lutibacter sp. | reverse complement strand
AGCCGGTCAAATAGAATTTAATAACAGTCAACGTATTTTTGTAAAGGAATCATTTATTAATTCCATCTTTATGAAAAGCAGCAACATAAAATCAAAAACCGAAAACACACTTCATGATGATCTTAGGCCAAAATTCAGGATTGGTTTTGATGCGCCTAAAATTAGCCACCGCCAGCTGCTGCTAACCATTGATGAAAAAGCAACACCAGCGGTAGATCGCGGTTATGAAGCAGAAATATATGAAATTTTTGTTGATGACTTCTATTGGATGCTGGATGGCAAAAAATATATTATTCAGGCAACAAACAATGTGGGATTGAACTCAGAAGTACCTTTAGGCATACAAATCTCTAAAACAGGCATAGCTACCGTTAAAATTGACGAGCTTGAAAATGTGGATGATGACACTTCAATTTACTTAAAAGACAAATTAACAGGCGAATCCTTTAATATGAGGGAAAAACCAGTACAGCTTAATTTAACGGCCGGTAAATATACCGACCGGTTTGTGTTGGTCTTTAAAACACAAAAATTGATGGCAGAAGATGTCAAAGCTGAAATAGTAATCCCAGCTGTAGCGCAACCCGTTATCGAAGGCATTCATGTATTTATGAACAACGCAATAGGCGAACTGCAAATAAAAAACAACAGCAGTGAAGAAATATTGAGTGTGGCTTTAACAAATTCATTAGGACAAACCGTTAAAACCTGGAATTCTAATTTTAACATTCGAACCATTTCTTTGCCTCTAAGCACCGCAACAGGTGTTTATTTAGTTCAAATTAATACCAAAACAGGTAAGACCGTTAAGAAAATTAGCGTGGAATAAAAAAGGTTAAAGGCGAAAACTCAAAGGTGAAAGTAAAATTTTAAAGATGCCTAAATAATGTCAATTTATGTTGGCCTTTTTTAGGCATTCATATTTCAATTTTCTTCGAAACTTCTCAATACCAATACACCTATAAATTAGAAATTCTTAAATTTAATTGTGAGTGAAGAAATACCATTTATTAATAATTTTTGACTTTTATATTGAAAAAAATACCATTTGTTGCCAAAAACGTACCGTTTGTTTATTTAACTGACATTAAACGGTTTAGGGTTTATAAAAGACTTACATTTGGTAAGCTTTGAAAATGCAGCACCCCAAAATGACCAATAAATATCCCGTTTTAAAAAAATTTGGACCCCTATTTTTCTTATTTTTTAGCTTTAATGCTTTATCGCAGAATCCACAAATATTTACAACTTCTGGATCCATTACCGTACCTGCAGGCGTTACCCAAGTAACTGTTGAAGTTTGGGGTGCAGGAGGTGGTGGTGGCGCTTCATGGAATAATAGTAAATCAGCTGGCGGCGGAGGTGGGGGCGCATATACGATTGCTGTTATTAATGGCCTTGTTGAAAACACAACAATTAGTTATATAGTTGGAAGTGGTGGGCTAGGAGGTTGGAATCCACAAAATGGTACTGATGGAGGAGCTACTACTTTTTTATCCGTTAAAGCAAATGGAGGAGGAGGTGGAGGTGGTGTAAACGCCACTAGTACGGGTAACGGAGGATCAGGAGGGGTGGCAGAAACACTTCCTTTAGGAGTAATAAGCTATGCTGGAGGTGCAGGTCGCTCAGGCATTTCTGGTCAGAATATCCTTGGTGGTGGTGGCGGGAGTAGTGCAGGTATAAATCTTATTGGAACTAATGCAACTGGTTCAGGTGGAGCTGCGGCTCCTCCTGGTGGGGGCAATGGTGGCGATGGAAGTTATAATTTAAGTCCCACTAGCGCCCCTATCGGTCGTAGTGGTTATGCCCCAGGAGGTGGTGGAGGTGGTGGTCCTGACTCTAATGGTTCAGGTACCGGTTATGGGGGAGGAAATGGCGGAGATGGCCAAATACGAATTACTTGGAGTACCCTTGATTTTATTGGAACTGTCAACAACGATTATGTGGATTTTGGAAATAATCATAGTTTAACAAGTAATTTTTCGTTAGAAGCTTGGGTTTTGCAGAAGGCATCTGTTTTAAATGGTACAATTATTTCTAAAGGAAACGCCTCTTCGACAATAATAAATAAAAGGGGCTACCATTTGTTTTTAAATAATGGTAAACCTAATTTGATTTGGTACGATAATACTGGAGTTGAAAAACTAAATATTCAATCCCCAACCGCAATTCCAATTGACAAATGGTATCATATTGCTGCAACTTATGATGGTACAACAAATATTGCAATATTGTATATAGATGGTGTTGAGGTTAAAAGAGAAACACCTTTCGCACCGCCAACAATTGGAACGGAAAAATTTCTTTTAGGTGCTATGTATGATAGCGGAACGCCAACAACGCCTAAAAATAATTTTAATGGTTATATTGATGAAGTTCGTGTTTGGGAGGTGGCTTTATCTGCGCAGCAAATACGAGAAATGATGAACCAGGAAATACAATTAAACGCTGTAACATTAAAAGTTAGAGGAAAAACAATACCTAAAGATATTTCAGGTGTAGGATTAACTTGGGCAAATTTGAAGGGCTATTATCCTATGAATGACAATACAGCCAATGATAAATCTAACAACGGCACAAAACACGGTTCACCTAAAAACATGACCACATTTCAACCACAAACTGCACCTTTGCCATATAAATCATTGGCAAGTGGACCTTGGAGCACGCCTGCGACTTGGCTAAACAGCACGGTTCAAAATATACCAAATTCAATAATCAACTTGAATGGAATTGATACCGAAGTAACCTGGAATATAGTTGAAACCTCACACAATATATCATCAACAGGAAATAAAACCCTTTTAGGTTTAATTGTTAAGAATAGCAGTACAATTACAGCCGGTAATGATACAAAAATACAAGTGTCTCACTATTTAAAATTAGACGGCATCATTGATTTACAAGGGAAATCTCAATTAGTGCAAACACTTAACAGCGATTTAGAGCCTACAAGTGCGGGTTCTATTAAAAGAAATCAACAAGGTGTTGGCAATAAATACAGTTATAATTATTGGTCATCACCAGTTGGGCCAATTAACGCTGCTACAAATAATAATAATTATACCGTTGCAGGTGTTTTTAAACAAGGTTTAGACAATACCTTTAAAAATACAACCAATCAAGACATTACTTGGATTGGAGGTTACGATGGAAATATTAATACTGTTACTAAACAAATTAGTCTGGCCCGTTATTGGCTTTGGAAATTTGAAAACGGAAAAGCCTATTCAAATTGGGTAAAAATAAATGAATACGATTTAATTCGACCTTCGCAAGGGTTTACTTTGAAAGGAGCAAGCGCATTTGACAGTCCTGTTCAAAACTACACCTTTGTAGGAAAACCACATAATGGAAACATTGCTGCAAACTCCGTTTTGGCAGAAAACTACTTTTTGGTTGGAAACCCGTATCCATCAGCTTTAGACAGTCAACAATTTATTGCTGATAATGTGGCAACAATTACAGGAACTATTTATTTTTGGGAACAATCAAGCGATAACAAAACGCACAATCTTGCCGGGTATACCGGAGGATATTCAACTTTAACAGGCACCGGGGGTGTTGGCCCAATTGCGCCTGCAGGAATTAGTGGTTTGGGATTAGGTTCTTATAAAATTCCAAAACAGTTTATTCCGGTTGGCCAAGGTTTTTATGTGATAGGAAAGGCAGGCATGAGTAGCGCACAACCTATTGTGTTTAACAACAGTCAAAGAGGTTTTCATAAAGAAGGTATAGATCCTCTTAATCATGATGAATCAACTTACTTGTTCAAAAATGGAGTTGATAAAAAAGGGAAAACCCAATTTGATCATTTTAATGACAATTCCAACGACACGGTTATAGATGAAAAGCTGGTTAAAATTCGTTTAGGTTTCAACACTTCTGACAAATTTCATAGGCAATTGCTATTAGGTTTTATGAATGAGAAAGCCACTGATGGAGAAGATTATGGCTATGATGCTGAGCAAATAGATACTCGGGCCAATGATATGTTTTTCCCAATAAACAACGCTGAATTTATTATTCAGGGTGTTGGCCATTTTGATGTCAATAAAATTTATCCATTGGGCATTAGCATAACTGTTGCCGGAAATGTTCAATTTGTTTTAGATGAAGTACTTAATTTGCCTTCGGATGTCAGTATAGGTATTTTAGACAAATTATCAGGTGAAACTCATAACATTTCACAGAAAGCTTTTGAAATTAATTTAGAGCCAGGAACCTATTTGGATAGGTTTGCGCTAACCTTTAAAACACAAAAACTGGTTGCCGAAGACGTGAAAGCAGAAATATTAATACCTACAGCAGCGCAACCCATTATCGAAGGCATTCACGTTGTTATGAATAATGCCATGGGCGAGCTGCAAATAAAAAACAACAGCACCGAAGAAATAACAAGCGTGGCTTTGGTAAACACTTTGGGACAAACGATTAAAACCTGGAATTCAAACTTTAACATTCGAACCATTTCTTTGCCAATAAGCACCGCAACAGGCGTTTATTTAGTGCAAATAAACACAAAAACAGGTAAAACGGTTAAGAAAATTAGTGTGCAATAAAAAAGGTTAAAGGCGAAAGCTCAAAGGTGAAAGTAAAATTTTAAAGATGCCTAAATAATGTCAATTTCTGTTGACATTATTTAGGCATTGATATTTCAATACTCAGTACAAATCTCAATCTCAAAACACTTAATTAAAAATTAATTCCAAAATTTAATGGTTATTGGTAAAATACCATTTGTTGATAATTTCGTGGCTTTTATTTTAAAAAACATACCATTTGTTGTCAAAAACGTACCGTTTGTTTATTTAACGGGCATTAAACCTCATACGGTTTATAAAAGACCTATATTTGGATAGCATTGAAATATAAGCACCCCACAATGACCAAAAAATACCCCATTTTAAAAAATTTAGTGCCCCTATTTTTTTTATTATTAGCCTTTACTGCTTTTTCGCAAACCTTTACCGACAATACACCGGGTACAAAAACATTTACAGTTCCTTGTGGCGTCACTTCTATTACGATAGAAGCCTGGGGTGGTGGTGGCGGCGGCCAGAGAGCTAATGGCAATCCATCTGCAGGTGGAGGTGGTTCTGGTGGCGGATACGTAAAAGCAACATTAGCAGTTACTCCCGGTAATAATTACAGTTATTTCGTAGGAGCCGGAGTCTCAGATGAATGGGGTGGTAAAGATGGAACTTCCACCTGGTTTATAAACAACACAACCTTAAATGCTGTTGGAGGCAAAGGAGCAGGCGCAGCAGTTTTGACAGATAATACTTGGGGTAATGGCGCAATTGCATTTATAACAGGAAATGTTGGGGGTGTAACAGTAAATTCCTACGGAGGTAATGGTGCCAATGCGAGTTCTACTTATAGCGGAGGGGGCGGGTCAAGCGGCGGGTCAGGATCACCATCGAGCAATGATGCTGTCGGAATAAATGGAGGTGCTGCTCCAACTGACGGTTATGCTGGAGCAAACGGTAGAGCTAATGGAAATCCTGGACATAACGGAGGAATCGGTGCTGGAGGTTCTGGAGGAAGGGCTACTTCTGGAAAGGATGAATTTGGAGGTTCAGGCGGAAATGGGCAAATTAGAATAACTTATACATCAACTTTTCAAACCTATTGTTCACCTACTTTTACATCTGGCGTAGAGCCAATAACCAATGTTACTTTTGCAGGCATTAAAAACACAACCACAAATGCAATTGGAGGTAAAAGTTTGGAAAGTTTCTGTGATATAGGGACGGTAGTTCAGGGCACTAACCACCAAATTTCTATAAAAGGAAATACAAATGGAGACTTTACTAATCATTTCAGGATTTTTATTGATTGGAATCAAGATGGTTATTTTTTAGATGCAGAGGAATCTTACTATATTGGGACTATTAGAAACTCTACAGGAATCGATCTTAAAATAGTAACTGGAGGTATATCTGTACCCACTAACGCGTTATTAGGAAACACAAGAATGCGTGTTATGAAAAGATATAATGCGGATCCAACCAATCCTTGTCTAACAGGTTCCGGTTTTGGCCAGGCGGAAGATTATACCATTAATGTTACCGCACCTACAGATACCTATTGCACCTCTTACGGAAATAATACTGATGGTTTTAATACGGGGATAAGATTGGTGAATTTTAATACTATTAATAATGCTACTCCTGTTGAAGACAACGATTATTCCGATTTTACGGCAATTTCAACTACAGTAACCAAAGAACAATCTTATAATCTAACAGTAAACGTAAATACTGACGGGAACTATACAAATTACACCTATGTCTGGATTGACTGGAATCAGGATGGCGATTTTAGTGATCCGGGAGAGTTTTTTGACATGGGAACTGCTACAAATGTACAAAATGGAGCAACATTAAATTCTCCATTGGCAATTACAATACCCGCAACTGCCAGCATTGGTCCGACACGAATGCGCGTTTCAACAAAGTATTTTTCAGCTCCTGGCTCTTGCGATGCAGGTTTTGATGGCGAAGTTGAAGATTACACCATTAATATTGTAAACCGTAACATCTGGAATGGCTCAATCAGTACGGATTGGAATAATCCCGGAAACTGGAGTAAAGATGTACCAGGCATTACAAATACTTTAGATGTTGTAATACCTTCGAAATTGACAAATTATCCCACAATTAACCCTGGTGACGGAGCAGAAGTTATAAACATTGAGATTGAAGGTGGCGCCAATTTAATTGTAATAGACAATTATATAAAAGTTACTGGGGATTTAACCCTAAACGGCAAAATAGATTTAAACAATGGATCCCAATTGGTACAAGGTGACGGAAGTGGTTTAGTTGGGACTGGCACCCTAGAAATAGACCAACAAGGGACCTCAGATAATTTTAAATATAATTATTGGGGATCACCCGTTAATACAACAGGAACTGCCTATACTATTGCAGGCGTTTTAAGAGACGGCACTGATCCTAATGCCATCCCCTTAACACCAATGACCTTTGGAGCAACTTATACCTTTGCCGATGGAGCCGCTCCTTTAGTTGGAGAAGCCATTAAACTCAGTACTTATTGGATGTACAAATATGCCAATTTAGGGAATGGCTATATCGGTTGGACCCGTGTTGGAAAAGACGGAAGTATAAAAGATGGAGAAGGCTTCACCATGAAAGGTTCAAATACCAATTTATCGGAACAAAATTATACGTTTGTGGGAATGCCAAATAATGGCGACATCAACTTAGCAATAAGTGCGAATAATGATTACTTAATTGGAAATCCGTACCCATCTGCCATTGACGCCCATGAGTTTATAAAGGATAATATTTCTGGCCCAAGCGGCCGCAGAACCATTAATATTATTGATGGCAATTTATATTTTTGGGATCATTTTGGAGGCGGTAACCATTTATTAAAATCTTATGAAGGAGGTTATGGGATTGTTAATTTAACAGGAGAGATAAAAGCAATGGCGACAGACGCGCTTATTAACAATACCTTGAATGAATCAACAAAAATACCGCCAAAATTTATTCCTGTGGCTCAAGGATTTTTCGTTACCGCTGTTTCTGGTATTGTTGGAACGGAGAATATTCAATTTAAAAACAGTCAACGCCTCTACGAAAAAGAAAATCCATTAGTTTCTCAATTTATGAAAAATGCTAAATTTTCAAAATCAAACAAGGAAACTGAAGGTGAAGTGGTTTTTCCAAAAATATATTTAAAATTTAGTTCTCCAAAAGGTTTTCATCGTCAAATTTTAGTCGGCTTTATTGAAAACACTACTGAAGGTTTTGATATAGGCTATGATGCCATTAATAATGAAACTTTTGTTGAAGATATGTCTTGGAGAACTAATAATATAAATTTTATCATCCAGGCGGTTCCAACATTAAATGAACTAAGAAAATTACCACTTGAAGTTAAGGTTGCAACAACGGGAATCATCAAAATAAGTATTGATAACGCTAAGAATATTCCTGAGGATACTGAAATTTTTATTAAGGACAACACAACAGGAGAAATGCACAATATTTCTAATAAACCATTTGAAATTGAGTTAACGGCAGGAAAATATACCGACAGATTTGCACTTACCTTTAAAACACAAAAATTGGTGGCTGAAGATGTGAAAGCGGAAGTATTAATCCCTGCAACTTCACAACCCATCATCGAAGGCATTCACGTATTTATGAACAACGCCTTGGGTGAGTTGCAAATTAAAAACAACAGCACCGAGGAAATAACAAGCGTGGCTTTGGTAAACACTTTGGGACAAACGATTAAATCCTGGAATTCAAACTTTAACATTCGAACCATTTCTTTGCCAATTAGCACCGCAACAGGCGTCTATTTAGTTCAGATAACGACTAAAACCAGTAAGACGGTTAAGAAAATTAGCGTTAATGCCCCCTAACCCCCGAAGGGGGGACAGAGCGTTAAAAAAACAGCTGGTAGCTGTTTTTAGCGATAGGGCCAGCCGGCGCGTTGGCAGTTAAAAAAATGTTCAGTGAACATTTTTAGCGATAGGGCCAGCCGGCGCGATGGCCTAAAAAGTTCAAAGCTCAAAGGTGAAAGTTTTTGTGTTTAGGAAAAAATATTATAAATATGCCTAAATAATGTTAATCAAGTTTAACATTATTTAGGCATTGATATTTAAAAAAACGTATAACATTTAACCTATAACAAATAACGAACTCCCTATTTAAACGCAGAAATCCCCGTAATATCCATGCCTGTTATCAGCAAATGAATATCGTGTGTTCCTTCATAAGTAATCACACTTTCTAAATTCATCATATGGCGCATAATGGAATATTCGCCGGTGATTCCCATAGCGCCCAGGATTTGTCGGGCTTCACGTGCAATATGGATGGCCATATCAACATTGTTTCTTTTCGCCATCGAAATTTGTGCGGTTGTTGCCCTGTTTTCATTTTTTAGAACGCCCAAACGCCAGGTCAATAACTGCGCTTTGGTGATTTCAGTAATCATTTCAGCCAATTTTTTTTGCTGCAGTTGCATTCCGGCAATCGGTTTGTCAAACTGAATGCGTTGTTTGGCGTAACGCAAAGCAGTATCATAACAATCCATGGCAGCGCCAATCGCGCCCCAGGCAATGCCGTAACGTGCAGAATCCAGGCAACCAAGCGGCGCACCCAATCCGTCTTTGTTTGGCAAAATATTTTCTTTCGGAATTTTTACATTGTCAAAAATTAGTTCTCCGGTTGCAGAAGCGCGTAACGACCATTTGTTATGCGTTTCTGGCGTTGAAAACCCTTCCATGCCGCGCTCAACAAGCACGCCTTTAATTCTTCCTTCTTCATTTTTGGCCCAAACTACCGCAACATCCGCAAAAGGCGCATTTGAAATCCACATTTTGGCACCGTTCAGCAAATAATAATCACCCATATCTTTAATATTGGTGGTCATTCCGCCTGGATTGGAACCGTGGTCAGGTTCTGTTAAACCGAAACAGCCTAAAAATTCACCGCTTGCCAGTTTTGGCAAATATTTTTGTCGTTGCGCTTCGTTGCCATATTTCCAGATAGGATACATCACCAAAGATGATTGCACGGAAGCCGTTGAACGAATGCCTGAATCGCCGCGTTCTATTTCTTGCATAATCAATCCGTAGGAAATTTGATCCAAACCGGCACCGCCATATTCTTCAGGAATATAAGGCCCAAAAGCACCAATTTCAGCCAAGCCGGAAATAATGGATTTTGGGAATTTTGCATTTTGTGCAGCTTCTTCAATTATTGGGGAAACTTCTCTTTTCACCCATTCTCTTGCGGCATTGCGCACTAAAAGATGCTCTTCCGTCAATAATTCATCCAATTGATAATAATCCGGAGCCTGAAATAAATCTTGTGACATTTGGTTTTATTTTTTGTTGTTTACAAATTTAGCAATTAAAATCTTTTATTCCTTACATTTGTGTTGATGAAATTTACTCTGGGAAAAGCCGAAAAATTAAAAAGCCGCAAATTAATTGAACACCTGTTTGCGGAAGGAAAACGCGTAAAATCATTTCCGTTACAGTTGATTTATCTGCAAATCAGCCACGATTCGGAGTTTCCCGTAAAAGTCGGATTTTCAGTCCCAAAAAAGGTGGTGAAATTGGCGGTTGACCGAATCAGAATTAAAAGAATGATGCGTGAAGCCTATAGGTTAAACAAATATTTAATTTCCGAAAACATAAAAGAACCCTATATTTTTATGTTTATTTATACAGCCAAAGAGGAACCAGAATATGCCGATTTGGAGGAAATATTTAAAAAAGTGTTCGTTAAATTTTTAAGTAAAATTGAAGAAGATGGGCAAAATTAAAAAATGGATCTTAGGCGTTTTGGTTGGGTTAACGCTTTTGGTGACCACCGCATTTCAATCCGACTTTTTTGAGATTGCCAAGCAAATCGACATTTACACAACACTGTTTAAGGAGCTCAATATGTATTATATTGATGAAGTGAATCCGGCAAAACTGTCCAATAAAGCCATCAGTTCCATGCTCGAAAGCCTGGATCCTTACACACGTTATTATGATGAACAGGGTGTTGAAGATGCACGAATTGCCGCCACCGGTGAATATGGCGGAATTGGTGTGGTGACCCGTTATAAAAACAACAATTTAACCATTCGTGAACTGCTGAAAAATTCTCCTGCCGAAAAAGCGGGAATTAAACCGGGCGACAGAATTCTAAAAATCAATGATGTTGAGCTCAAAGATTTTGATGAAACCGGCGTTGCCGCATTGCTAAACGGCTTGCCAAACACCAAAGTGAACCTTCAAATTGAACGCCAGAACAAAAAAATGGAGCTGTCGGTAACCCGTGAAAAAATCACGGTGAATCCGGTTCCTTATTATACGATGCTTGCCAATGAAGTGGGCTATATTTCCTTTACCACCTTCAATGAAAAAGCGGCTTTTGAAGTCAAAAAAGCTTTTTTGGATTTGAAAGAACAGGGAATGAAAAAACTGATTATTGATGTTCGGGGAAATCCGGGCGGATTGCTGAATGAAGCGGTCACAATAGCCAATTTTTTTATTCCGAAGGATAAAATTGTGGTAACCACCAAAGCGAAAATTGAAAAATGGAGCGACACTTTTAAAACATTGCAGGCGCCAATGGATTTAGAAATTCCCGTTGCCATTTTAATAAACAACCGTTCGGCTTCGGCCTCAGAAATTTTAGCGGGTTCGCTGCAAGATTATGACAGGGCGGTTATTATTGGCGAACGTTCTTTTGGAAAAGGTTTGGTGCAGCGCTATTTGCCGCTTTCTTACGGAACCCAAATGAAAATCACCATTTCTAAATATTATACGCCAAGCGGTCGCTGCATTCAGGAATTGGATTATACCAAAACCGATGACAAAGGCAATGTCCCAAAATTTTCTGAAAGCACGCAAACCTATAAAACCGAAAAAGGAAGAACCGTTTATGGCGGTGGCGGTATTTTTCCCGATGTTGAAATAGAAAAACCGAAAACCACAAAAACCACCGAAGCCCTTTTGAATTCGGATGCGTTTTTTAATTACGCAACCCAATATTTTTACGAAAATCCAAAAATTGCAGAACCTTCAAAATTTAAGTTGACGGATGCGGACTATGTTTCATTGAAAAATTATCTGGCTAAAAACCAGGGTGCTTTTGAAACAAAAACAGAAGCCGAATTTAAAAAAGCGCTGGAAACAGCATCCGCAGAAAATTTAAACGGAAATGCATCCAAAAGCTATTCAGATCTTTTAACCGCTGTTCAACAAGAAAAATTTAAGGAATTGGATAAAAATAAGGAAGAAATCATCAATAACTTATCCGAAGAAATCATCAAACGCTATTATTATGCCGAAGGTGTTTATCAGCAAAAAGCAATCTTCGACAGTGTTATTTTAAAAGCGGTTTCCATTTTGAACAATGAGAAAGAATATGGCAAAATAATTGGAAAATGAGGAAATTAGGCCATTTTGAATGATGGATTTAAATATTATTATAAAACAATTCTACAGTTAAACGAATAAAAATTTAAAGAAAACGAGTAACAGATTGCCACAGTTTTTTTGCAAAAACTTCGCAATGACGCAACGAATCAACAGATTAACAACTAAACAGATAAACAGTATCTTTACGGATCAAAACTAACAGATGAAACGAGCTAAACAAATTTGATACACACAGAAATGATTAATGGCGAACAGCAGCTGTACCAATAAAAAATAAAATATAACAGATGAAAAATTCAAGAATAAAAGAAAGAACGCGTGCACAGGAATCATCAGGTGCCATTGAGCGTTTATATATTTCTATGCGCCACATATTTACCCGTGGATTTTACAAACCGATGGGAATTTCGGGAGATACTTTAAGGGAATCTTTATTATTGCTTCGGCCTGAAATTTACGGCACCATTGCGGAAGAAAAAGTGGAGTTAAACGGACTCATTTATGTAATAGAGAGACTTCCAATCGGCATTGAAGAATGTCAGTTTATCAATTTAACTTCCGAAGAAGGTTACGGAAAATCGCATTTTAAAGCCATTGTTCCGCCAAAAAGAAGGAGAAATTGTTATAGAATAGACAAAGACCAAATGAATATTGAGGTGACCCGCGGAAGATCGGAAATCTATGATGTTTTAACGCATTTAACTTTTTTATTCATTGAATCCCATAAAATAGCAAACAAAGTGTTGATCAGCGAGGGCAATGAAACCAACAGGGAATGGAAAAAATTGGAAGAAGTTGTGCTGAACAACATAAAATTGTCAAGTGATGAGCGCGACATTATGCTGGCGCATTTGGCAAGTATTTTAGGACGAACTTTTGAAGAAACCCAACTGGTGCACGGAATTGTTCAGGAAAAAACCAATCCCGACCGGTTTTTCCAAATTATTTTTTGGCTGGGAACCTTGGCCATTAACGAGAAAGTTCACGATTTAAAAAGAACCATCACTTTTAGTCCGGTTTTGCGCGAACGCATCGGACATCATATTTATGGTGAAATTTGGGCCAACAACATTAAACAAATTCTGCTGGAAAAAAACATTATTGAGCGCCCAATCCATATTATCAGCGCCAATATGCACAGTGTGATGAATTCAATTTACGCCCCGGTGGTATTGCCAAAACAAATAAAAGACAATGATTTAATTTCTTTGTTTGAACTGTTAAGCGATCCTGAAAATGAGGATTTACGTACCCAAGTGGAAATTTATGCAGAAAAAAACGGACTTGTTTCCATCAAAGATACTTCGGGAACTTACATTGATGTTCAAATTATTGATACCGAAAAAATAGACCTCAATAAAACATATTATAAGTTTGAAAATACGTTGCTTACCGATGAAAAACCGGTGCTTATTGTGATGGATTATGCTTTTGGCGAGCAGGCTTATGAAACGATGGATGAGTTGTTAAAACCTTATATGGATGAAAATGGCAAAAACCACCATTTAAACGTGGAATCGGTGTCAATTATGGGGAAAGCCGGAATTTTGGAAGGCGGAAAAGGCGATATTATGATTCCTTCCGCGCATATATTTGAAGGTACAGCCGACAATTATCCGTTTAAAAACCAGCTTAAAAAGAGTATGTTTGAAGGCTGCGGCGTTGACGTTTATACCGGCGCGATGGTTTCTGTTTTGGGAACATCGCTTCAAAACAAAGACATTTTAAAATTCTTTTACAATTCGACATGGAAAGTGGTCGGACTGGAAATGGAAGGTGCGCATTATCAAAAAGCGATTCAGGCGGCTTCAAAAATCAGGGGAAATATTTCTGACAAAGTGAAAGTTCGATATGCCTATTATGCTTCGGACAATCCGTTGGAAACAGGAAGTACGTTGGCTTCCGGAGGGTTGGGAACCACAGGCGTTCGTCCAACCTATGTCATCACACAAAAAATATTGGAACAAATATTTTAAGGTTTTTCAGCATAAAAAAGTAGACAAAATCAATTAAAAATATGAATGTATTAATTTTAGGTTCTGGAGGAAGAGAACACGCAATGGCTTGGAAAATAGCGCAAAGCGATTTGTTAACGCAATTATTTATCGCGCCGGGAAATGAAGGAACCGATCAATTGGGCGTCAATATAAAAATACAGCCAACCGATTTTGAATCGGTAAAAGAGGTGGTTTTGGAACACGAGATTGAATTGGTGGTTGTTGGGCCGGAAGATCCACTGGTAAAAGGCATCCACGATTTCTTTTTAAACGATCCCGAGTTGAAAAATGTGGCGGTGATCGGACCGCAAAAATTGGCGGCGCAACTGGAAGGAAGCAAGGAATTTGCCAAGGAATTTATGGTTCGACACAACATCCCGACCGCAGCCTATAAAAGTTTTACAAAAAATAGTTTGGACGAAGGTTTTCAGTTTTTGGAAACTTTGAATCCGCCCTATGTTTTAAAAGCCGACGGTTTGGCGCAGGGAAAAGGCGTGTTGATTTTGAACGATTTGCAGGAGGCAAAAGACGAATTGAAAGAAATGCTGGCCAATGAAAAGTTTGGAGCGGCGAGCAGCAAAGTGGTAATTGAGGAATTTTTGGACGGCATTGAGTTGAGCTGTTTTGTCTTGACCGATGGAAAAAGTTATGTGAATTTCCCGAATGCAAAAGATTACAAACGCATTGGTGAAGGCGACAAAGGATTGAATACCGGCGGAATGGGCGCGGTGTCTCCAGTGCCTTTTGCGGATGAAGTGTTTATGAAAAAAATTGAGGAACAAGTGATAAAACCAACGGTAGATGGCTTGCAAAAAGATGACATTCCATACAAAGGATTTATTTTCTTCGGAATCATTAAAGTGGGCGACGAACCAAAAGTGATAGAATACAATTGCCGAATGGGCGATCCCGAAAGTGAAGTGGTGATTCCGAGAATCAAAAGTGATTTTCTTGAATTGCTCATCGCAGCCGGAAAAAATGAACTGCACACCAAAACCATTGAATTTGTAAATGAAAGTGCTTGTACCGTAATGTTGGTTTCTGGTGGTTATCCTGAAAGCTACGAAAAGGGAAAAGTGATTTATGGGTTGGATAAAGTTGAAGGTTCCATCGCGTTTCACGCAGGAACCACCAATAAAAACAATGATGTGGTTACCAATGGCGGACGTGTTTTGGCGATGACTTCTTTTGGAACCGATTTTAAAGAAGCGCTTAAAAAATCGTATCAAAACATCGATAAAATTTGTTTTGACAAGATGAATTTCAGAAAAGATATTGGATTTGACCTCTAAAAAAAAATTCTTGTTGCGCCCTTAAATTGGGGATTGGGACATGCAACACGTTGCATTCCCATCATTAACGCATTGCTTAAAGCCAATTACGAACCTGTTTTGGCAAGTGACGGCGATGCGTTGCTGTTGCTTCAAAAAGAATTTCCTTTGTTGCAAAGTATTGAATTGCCTTCATACAACATTAAGTATCCAAAAAACGGAAAAAATTTAAGGTTTAAACTGCTGTTGCAGCTTCCTGCCATCATTTCAGCCATCAAAAAGGAACGAAAAACGGTTTCTGAACTAATTAAAAAGGAAAACATTGCCGGAATTATTTCCGACAATCGGTTCGGGGTTTTTAGTAAAGAAGTGCCTTCGGTATACATCACGCATCAATTGAATGTGCTGTCGGGAAAAACCACTTTTATCACCTCAAAAATTCATCAGCAATTGATCAAAAAATTTGACGAATGCTGGGTGCCTGATATGGAAGGAAACCCAAATTTTTCGGGAGATTTGGGACATTTAAAAAAGCATCATTTAAACCTGAAATATATCGGAATTTTAAGCCGTTTTCAGCCAAAAGAACTTGAAATTAAATACGATTTATTGCTGTTGCTTTCCGGACCTGAGCCACAAAGAAACTTGCTAGAAAACAAATTATTGCTGGAATTAAAGGATTTTAATGGCAAAATATTGATGGTAAGAGGCGTTTTGAAGAGCACTTCAGAAATTAAAGCCCCAGTCAATTTTATCATCGTAAATTATTTGTTGGCCAATGAGCTGGAAGACGCCATAAACCAAAGCGATTTGGTGATTTCACGTTCGGGATATTCAACCATTATGGATTTTACTGCATTGGGAAAAAAGGCTTTTTTCATTCCGACGCCCGGGCAATTTGAGCAGGAATATTTGGCAAAAATGTTGCAGGAAAAGTTGGTTGTGCCTTATGTGAGACAAGATGAATTTACGGCAACGAACTTGGGTGATTTAACCAAGTATTCCGGATTTGAAAAAGCGACTTCAACGGTTGATTTAAAGTGGTTCAAACTTTTCGAGGGTAAATGAAAATGTGGATCCTTTTTTAAATTCGCTTTCTGCAAAAATGGCTTCGTCATGCGCTTCAATAATGTGTTTTACAATGGCCAACCCCAATCCCGATCCGCCTTGTTCTCTGGATCTGCTTGAGTCTACCCTGTAAAATCGCTCAAAAATTCTTGGCAGGTGTTTGGCTTCAATGCCTTCGCCATCATCCGAAACTTTAACAAGCAGTTTGTCTTTATTGAGTGATTCAATGCTAATGGTTGTTGATCCGTCAATTTTACCGTATTTTATGGAATTTACCAACAAGTTTGTGAATACTTGTTCAATGCGTTCCTCATCGCCAACGGCCATTACGGGAAATCGGTATTTTTTATTAAAAGCCAGGGTGATGTTTCTTTTTTTGGCTTTCATTTCAAGCAATTCGAATACATTTTGAACCACTTCAACCACATCAAAAGGCTCTTTGTTTAAATGTAAATCGGCCGATTCCAGTTTAGAAATTAAATCCAGATCTTTCACAATCGCAATCAATCGGTCAACGCCTTTGTTGGCTCTTTTTATATATTTTTTACTTATTTTTTTATCATTGATGGCGCCGTCTTGCAGGGTTAATAAATAGCCTTGAACCGTAAACAGCGGCGTTTTCAATTCGTGTGAAATATTTCCCAAAAACTCCCGTCTGTAGTCTTCTCTTAAATTTAAATTTTTTATTTGAAGTTGTTTGCTTTTGGCAAATGTTTGAACAACTTTTGAAAGGCTTTCAATATCGGTGGTAATGGGTGTTTTGTTGAAATCGGAAGTGTCTAAAATAGAAACGCTGTCGTATATTTTTTTAATGCGCTGATAAATAAATTTTTCCAGGCGGTACTGTGTAATTAAAAAGGTAAAAGAAAAAACAACTGCGATATATAGCAGTATATAAGAAAGATTAAGCGCAATGTCTAATAAAAAATAGGCCAGTAAAATAAGCGCAATCGATGTAAAAATGGTGATAAAAACCGATGTCCAAAAAGCAAAATAATATGTTTTTTTAATCTTCATCAATCACAAATTTGTACCCAACGCCTTTGATGGTTTTAAAATGATCGTCACCCAATTTTTCTCGTAATTTCCTGATGTGAACATCAATGGTTCTTCCGCCTACAACCACTTCATTTCCCCAAACCTGATTCAAAATATCATCGCGTTTAAATACTTTTCCGGGTTTTGATGCCAAGAGCGCAAACAGTTCAAATTCTTTCCGTGGAAGCGACAGTTTTTCGCCATTTTTAACAATCACATATTCTTCTCGGTCAATAATAAACTCACCAATTTTAACTTTTTCCGAAGCCGAATTTGCCACATCATCAACCCTGCGCAAAAGCGCTTTAATTTTGCTGATAAGCACTTTGGGTTTTATGGGTTTGGTGATATAATCATCTGCGCCAACATCAAAACCGGCCATTTGTGAATAATCTTCGCTGCGTGCCGTAAAAAAAGTGACCAGCACATTTTCCAATCCTTTGGTAGCCCTAATTTTTTCACAGGCTTCAATACCATCCATTTCGGGCATCATAATGTCCAAAATAATTAAATGAGGCTCGTGCTTTTTTGCTTTTTCAATGGCCTCAATTCCGTTTTTGGCGGTATAAATTTTATACCCTTCGTTTTTCAGGTTGTAACCAACAATTTCTAAAATATCCGGTTCATCATCAACCAACAGTATTTTAATATCTGAATTTTTCATAATTGGCGCTATTTAAATCATAAAAGCATTCAAAAGTAGTCATATTTTTTTCCAACAACGAAAAAGATATCCGATTTATAAAATTATAACATTAAGATAACATAAAACTTACAATAACTTAATTTTTAAAAAAAGAGCGCCTCGCGTTGTTTTGTTTTTGGTTCACCTATGTTCTTTTTTCTTTAGTGCCTAAAGTGCCTGGAGTTGTTTTACTTTTTGGTTCTCTTCAAAAACTTTTAACTTTAGGCACTTTAGCTCACTTTAAGTACTTTAGGCACTTATTAATACAATTTAATTAGTACATTTATCTTTAAAAAAAGCTATGAACGCAACACTGAATTTTGAAAATATCCTGTTTTTAGATATTGAAACCGTTCCGGAAGTTGAAAATTTTTCAGAATTGTCTGAAGAAAAACAGGAGCTTTTCACCCAAAAAACGGCCTACCAGCGTAAAGAAGAAGTGACTTCCAGTGATTTTTATGAACGTGCAGGAATTTGGGCCGAATTTGGCAAAATCGTTTGCATTTCTGTGGGCTATTTTGTCAATTTTAAATCTCCAAACAGAACATTTCGCGTCACCTCTTTTTTTGGCGATGATGAGGTGGTTATTTTAAACGGATTTAAAAAGTTGCTGGAAAGCCATTTTAACAAACCCGAGCACGTATTATGCGCCCACAACGGCAAAGAATTTGATTTTCCTTACATTGCCCGCAGAATGATCATCAACCAAATTGCTTTGCCCGAAAAACTGAATTTATTCGGAAAAAAACCTTGGGAAATTGCGCATTTGGACACGATGGAAATGTGGAAATTTGGCGATTACAAACATTACACTTCCCTAAAATTACTCACGTTGATTTTAAACATTCCTTCACCCAAAGACGACATTAGCGGAAGCGAGGTTTGCGGTGTGTATTACAAAGAAAAAGACGTGGCCCGCATTGCAATCTATTGCGAAAAAGACACCATCGCCGTTGCGCAATTGTTGTTGAGATTTAACAATGAACCGCTGATTGAGGAGCTAAACATTGTTCATGTGTAAGTAGGTTAAATCATATCCCCAAACCTTTCCTAAGGAAAGGGAGTTTGAAACGGTATTAAATAATATTTTGGATTCTTAGAACTTTCACGTATCTATTTTCTAGGCTATTCCTTCTAATCGGCAGATTGCCTAAAGCCAAGTAAAGCCTTCGCGCCGGCTGGCACATTCGCTAAAAATGTATTCCATACATTTTTTTAACGCTCTGTCTCCCCTTCACTTGTGCTGAGCGGAGCCGAAGTAGGAGTTAGGGGGCCAGATGGCCAGTGGGCCGAGTCTATTCCAACATCGAAGAAAGTTCAAACCAACGCCCTTCTTTTTGGTCAATTTTTTTGTTGATTTCCTGCAATGTTAAAGACAGTTCATTAATTTCATCAACAGAAAGTGCAGCGTCTAAAAATTTTGCTTCAATGTCGCTTTTTTGGGTTGTTAAAGCTTCAATCTCTCCTTCAATATTGTCGAATTCCTTTTTTTCTTTAAACGACAATTTTGCTTTATTGTCTGTTTTATTGGTTGTTTTGGTTCTGGAATCTGTATTTTTTATAGCCGTATTTTCTTCCGCAGGTTTTGATTCTTCATACACTTTGTAATCGGTATAATTTCCTGGGAAATCTTCAATAACGCCATCGCCTTTAAACACAAAAAGATGGTCTACAATTTTATCCATAAAATACCTGTCGTGAGAAACAACAATCAGGCAGCCCGGAAAATCGAGCAAAAAGTTCTCCAAAACGTTCAAGGTTTCAATATCCAAATCGTTTGTGGGCTCATCCAAAATTAAAAAGTTAGGATTTTGGATTAAAACCGTGCACAAATACAATCGTTTTCTTTCGCCGCCGCTTAATTTTTCTACAAAATCGTACTGTCTTGATCGGCTGAACATAAATCGTTCCAGCAATTGTGCGGCCGAAATTTTTCGTCCTTTGGTCAGCGGAATGTATTCGCCAAATTCCTTGATCACTTCTATCACTTTTTGGCCGGGTTTTATCACAATGCCGTCTTGCGAATAATGTCCGAATTTTATGGTTTCCCCAATCACTACTTTGCCCGAATCAACAGGTATTTGGCCTGTGAGCATTTTTATGAATGACGATTTTCCCGTACCGTTTTTGCCGATAATTCCAATGCGTTCGTTTCTTTTGAAAACATAATCGAACCTGTCCAAAATTTTCAAATCGCCAAACGATTTTGAAACATGGTGAAATTCTGCAATTTTTGAACCCAAACGCTCCATGTCAATTTCCAGCTGCACTTTGTGGTTGTCTCTTCGTTTGTGCGCTTCTTCTTTGATGATAAAAAAATCGTCAATCCGCGATTTCGATTTTGTGGTACGCGCTTTTGGCTGTCTGCGCATCCACTCCAATTCCTTCACAAACAGGTTTTTGGCTTTGTCCACACTTGCCTGTTCTATCGCCAATCGCTCTTCTTTTTTCTCTAAAAAATAGGAATAATTTCCTTTGTAAGTGTATAAATTTCCTTGGTCTAATTCTATAATTTCGTTACAAACGCGTTCCAAAAAATACCTGTCGTGCGTCACCATCAAAAGGGTAACTTTTTCTTTTTGAAAATAGTTTTCAAGCCACTCAATCATTTCTAAATCCAAATGGTTGGTGGGCTCATCCAAAATTAACAGATCCGATTTATGGATTAAAATCACCGCCAAAGACAATCTTTTGCGCTGTCCGCCCGAAAGTGAACTCACTTTTTGGGTTAAATCGTCTAATTTTAATTTCGATAAAATTTGTTTGTATTGGGTCTCAAAATCCCAGGCATTTAGCCGGTCCATTTTTTCAAAAGCCACTTGGTAAGCCTTTTCATCATCGGGATTGTGCAACGCTTTTTCATATTCCTCAATCACTTTTAACGTTTCGTTATCCGAATTAAAAATGGTTTCCTCTACCGTTAAATTGTCGTCCAAATTGTCTTCCTGCGACAAATATTCAATTTTTATGCCCTTACGCGACACCACTTGTCCGCTGTCCGCGCTCGCTAATCCGGCAATAATATTTAAAATGGTGGTTTTTCCGGTCCCGTTTTTTGCGATAAAGGCAATTTTTTGGTCTTTATTTATGCCGAAAGAAACATTGCTAAAAAGCGCCACTTCACCAAAAGATTTCGATATATTTTCAACGGATAAATAGTTCATATTTCAAATTTTTGCAAAAGTACGCAATAAAACTGAGATTCAATTTTGGCAATAAACCTGTTAAATATTTGGGCGCTCCCCGCCAGCTGGCGGGTCGGGCTTTCCGCTGCAATCTTTTTTACTTCGCCAAAAGGCGAATCAAAAAAGTATTTCCGCTGCAATCCCTAGCGCGCAATGATAGAATAATTCATCATTGGTTTTTCCTTTGCGGTTATAAAAGCATCTTTCAATTGCTGCTTTTTAAATGAATCAACAAAGAAACGATATGTATTTTGTTCAAATTTGGCTATATTCGTAACCAAGAGAAACACCAACATGAACCCTATGGAACCTATTTTAAAAGTTCAGAATTTATCCATTTCATTCGACCAAAATAAGGTAGTTAATGCCGTTTCATTTGAATTAAATTCACAGCAAATTTTAGGAATTGTGGGCGAATCGGGCAGCGGAAAATCGGTGACTTCTTTGGCTATTTTAGGATTGCTCCCAAAAAATGCGGATGTAACCGGCAGTATATTATTCAACAACGCCAATTTACAATCGACATCAGAAAAAGATTTTCAAAAAATAAGGGGAAATAAAATCTCCATGATTTTTCAAGAGCCGATGAGTTCTTTAAACCCGAGTTTAACTTGCGGCTATCAGGTGCAGGAAATTTTATTGCAGCATAAAAAACTGTCGAAAAAAGAAGCTAAAAATCAGGTTATTGAATTGTTTCATAAGGTGAAATTGCCAAGGGCAGAAACCATGTACAGCCAATATCCGCATCAGCTTTCGGGCGGACAAAAACAGCGGGTGATGATTGCGATGGCGATCGCCTGTAAACCGCAAATTTTAATTGCCGATGAACCAACCACGGCGCTTGATGTAACCATCCAAAAAGAAATTATTGAATTACTGAAAGCGCTTCAGCAGGAAACGGAAATGAGCATTATTTTTATCACGCACGATTTGGCCTTGGTTTCGGAAATAGCCGATACTGTTTTGGTGATGTATCAAGGCGAAATTGTGGAACAGGGACATGTAACCCAGGTTTTTAAAAATCCTGTTCACAATTACACCAAAGCGCTCATAAATTCGAAACCCAACTTAAAAGAACGCCTAAAAAAGCTGCCCACCGTAAAAGATTTTATAGAAAACACGGTTGACAATGAAATCTATACAACAAAACAGCGCAGCGAATTTCACGCCAAAATTTACGCCGCAAAACCATTGCTGGAAGTTAAAAATGTAGCAACGTATTTCAATACCGAAAAACCGTTGTTCTTCGGAAAGGCCAATCCCGTTAAAGCGGTTGATGAAGTGTCATTTCAGCTTTTTGAAGGAGAAACTTTAGGTTTGGTTGGAGAATCGGGTTGCGGGAAAACCACTTTGGGCCGCACCATTCTGCATTTGGAAAAAGCCACAAAAGGACACATTTTTTACAAACAAAAGGATGTGACCAATCTGTCAAAAAAGGAATTGAAAGATTTTAGAAAGGAAGTCCAAATCATTTTTCAGGATCCGTTTTCATCGCTCAATCCAAGAATTCCGGTCGGTGAAGCATTGATGGAACCTATGAAAGTTCACAAAATATTAAACTCCTCCGAAGAAAGAAAAAAATATGTTTTTGAATTGCTGGAACGCGTTGGTTTGCTGGCGGAGCATTTTTACCGCTATCCGCACGAGTTTTCGGGCGGACAACGACAGCGGATTGGCATTGCACGAACCATTGTCCTAAAACCTAAGCTCATTATTTGCGACGAGTCGGTTTCGGCACTCGATGTTTCTGTACAGGCGCAGGTGTTGAATTTGCTGAATGAATTGAAATCCGATTTTGGCTTTACCTATATATTTATCTCCCACGATTTGGCGGTTGTAAAATATATGGCCGATCAGTTGGTGGTGATGAGCCAAGGTAAAATTGAAGAAATTGGGGATGCCGATGCTATTTATGAATCACCAAAAACAGCCTACGCCCAAAAATTAATTGATGCCATTCCAAAAGGAATCTAAAAGTTAGAAGTCCGAAGACAGAAGACCGAAGACGGAAATCAAATTTTTAACAAGAGGAATTACTAAATTTTAACTGGAATGCCGCTGATTAAGGATATCAAGTAAAATTTGTCTATTTTATCTGTTCTATTTTCTCTTTTCTAACCACCTAATTAACATATTTTTCACTTGAATAAATTGTATATTGCAGCGCTGTATGGGAACTAAGAATTTGCATCGGATATTGGCGGTTGGAATGTTTTTCATTTCAGGATTTTTCTATGCCCAAAACATCAAAATTGCAGAAGAAAACAGCTTAAAATTTCAAACCCATTTTTTTGAAGCTTTAAAGCAAAAAGCCATAAAAAATTATGGAAAAGCTATTGAAAGTTTGGAATTGTGCAATGAAATAGATGCGGCCAATATTGCAGTTTTTTTTGAATTTTCAAAAAATCATTTAGAACTGAACAATTATTTTGAGGCAGAATTATTTATTGATAAAGCCTTACAGCAAGAACCTGAAAACAGGTATTTGTTGCAACATAAAGTGGCTGTTTTAAAAGCGCAGCGAAATTTTAGCAAAGCCATTGACGTTCAAAAAAAGATATTGAAAATTCAGCCAAAAGAATCCGAAGAAATGGTGTTTCTTTACATTCAAAATCAAAATTTTGATTTGGCAGAAGAATTGATTGCGAAAATGGAAGAAAACGCGATGACAACATTGCGTTTAAAATCGTTCAAAACTTTTCTTGAAAACCGAAAAGCTGCGCAACAATTTATTAATAAACCTGTTAATGCTGTGATTGAAAATAAGGACATTGAAACCTTAAAAAAATCATATTCAGAAAACAAGGATTTTAAAATAGTGCAGGAAATTTTGATTCATGAAGAAAAAGAGGCGCTTTTTGAACAGGTTTACACCAACAGCAAAGAGGCGTTGGAATTGTTTCCCGAGCAGCCTTTTTTATATAAAATGAATGGTTTGGCGCTAAATAAACTGGGAAAATATAACGAAGCAATCGCCGTTTTAAGTATTGGCATTGATTTTGTTATCGATAACAGCGCAATGGAAGCCGATTTTTACGATCAACTTGCCATAAGTCATGAAAAGCTGGGCAATAAAAGTGAAGCGTTAAAATACAAACAAAGATCCGCTGCGTTAAGAAAATAAATTTATAAGATGAAGCATTATTTTAAAATAGCGATATTGATGTTACTTGCACTTTCTTCGTGCAAAAGCAAAAAAAGTTTGACAAATACGGACACTATTGAAGATATTTCCACTAAAAAAATAATTAGCAATCACTACGACAATACTTTCAACCAGAAAACGGTGAATGCCAATTTAAACGCCAAATATTCCGACAAAAATACGTCAACCTCTGTCAATGTCAAACTTCGGATTGATATGGATAAAACAATTTGGATGAGCGCCACCAAGTTTGGATTTCCATTGGCAAAACTTAAAATTACGCCAGACAGGGTGAGTTATTACGAAAAATTAAAGGGCACTTATTATGATGGAGATTTTTCTTTGTTAAGCGAATGGCTTGGAACGGAATTGGATTATCAAAAAGTTCAAAACATTTTGTTGGGTCAAGCTGTTTTAAACTTAAAAAAGGAAAAATATGATTCTAAAATCGACAATCAGTTGTATCAATTATCGCCAATAAAGGAAAATGAGCTGTTTGGAATTTTGTTTTTTATGAATCCGGACAATTTCAAATTGAACCGACAAGAAATCACCAATATCGAAAAGCAACAAATGCTTTCCGTTTCCTACGCAAACTATAAAAACATTAAGGGAGAGCAGTTTCCCGAAAATATTAATATAAGAGCCGCGGATCACAATAATTTAACCACCATCAATATTGAATATAAGTCGGTTGAATTTAATGAAGAATTAACGTTTCCTTTTGAGATTCCCTCAGGTTACAAAGAAATTAGTTTAAAATAATGCAGTTTAAAATTAAGTACATTTTTCTTTTTTCAGCACTGTTTTTAAGTGTGGGAATTTCGGCCCAAGACTCAAAACGTGATAATTTGGAAGCGCGTAAAAATCAAATTAAAAAGGAGATTGTTTATTTGGACGGTTTGCTTAAAACTACCAAAAAAGCAGAAAGAAATTTATTGGTTGAGGTGAAGGATTTAACAGATAAAATCAAAAAAAGGGAAGAATTAATTACGGTCATTTCCAATGAATCTTCTGAACTTGGAAATGAAATTTACACCAATCAGCTTGAAATAAACAAAAACCAAAGAAATTTGGAGGCGCTAAAAAAAGATTATTCACAAATGATTTTTAAATCGTACAAAAGCAAGTCCCAAAATAGCCGAATTATGTTTTTGCTTTCTTCAGAAAATTTTTATCAGGGCTATAAACGGTTCCAATATATGAAACAATATTCCAGTTTCAGAAAAAACCAGGCAGAAGAAATTCAGCGAAAAACAATAGAAATTCAGGCTTTAACGGATACATTAATTTCAAAAAAGAAGCAAAAACAAGATCTTTTAACGGAGCAGCAACAAGAGCGAATTGTAATTCAAAAAGAAAAGAAGGAACAAGAAGGCTTATTGAGCCAGGTAAAGGAAAAGGAAAATAAATACAAAAGGCAAATTACGCAATTTCAAAGGGAAGAAAGAAAGATTGATGCCCAAATAGATAAAATAATTAGAGATGCTATTGTGGCTTCCAATAAAAACACGTCAAAACCTGCGTCCACAACTTTTACCCTTACCGCCGAAGCAAAGGAATTGGCAACAAAATTCACCTCAAACAAAGGACAATTGCCTTGGCCTGTTGAAAAAGGATTTGTTTCTACCTATTACGGAAAACAGCCGCATCCTGTTGTAAAAACAACCACCATACAAAGCAATGGCGTTAGAATCACCACCGACAGCGGCAGCAAAGCGCGTGCTGTTTTTGAAGGAACTGTTTTGTCGGTTCAAGTCATGGGCGGTAATTTAAAAGCCGTATTAATTCAGCATGGGGATTATATTTCGGTCTATAAAAATTTGGAGAATGTATTTGTGCATGTAGGTCAAAAAGTAAAAACAAAACAAGAAATTGGCACTATTTTTACCGATAAAATTACAGGAAAAACAATTTTAGGATTTGTATTGTCGCGAAATGTGACTACAGAAAATCCAGCTTCCTGGATTTATCAGATGTAATTTTAGCCTATTTGGATTGTTGGTGTTGATATAACTTACTGGTTTATCTTATAACATTTAACCAATAACGATTTTACCCAACAAACAATGCCCGCAATTCATCGGCATCGGCAGGGTTCATTTTTCCGGAAAGGATTAAACTCAATTGTTTGCGGCGTAAAGCACCTTCATAACGATCTTTTTCAAGCTTTGTTTCTGGTTCCAATTGAGGAACGGTTATGGGTTTTCCCGATTTGTCAACCGCCACAAAAGTATAAATACCTTCATTTACTTTTGAACGCACCTGAGACTCGCGGTCTTCAATCCAAACATCTACATAAATTTCCATAGAAGATTTAAACGCGCGAGAAATTTTAGCTTCAATAGTCACCACACTGCCCACCGGAATGGCGTTGTTGAAAGCCACGTGGTTTACCGATGCGGTTACCACAATGCTGTGCGAATGACGGCGAGCCGCAATGCTGCAAGCTCTGTCCATCCGCGCCAACAACTCACCTCCAAATAAGTTTCCCAACGGATTGCTTTCTCCAGGTAAAACAATATCGGTTAAAATGGTTAAAGATTCTTTAGGTGTTTTAGCCATGGTTATTGAATTTATTTTCGAAAAAATGGTTTTTTTATAATAGAAAAAGCTACTGTAAATGTTAAAGATTAATATTCTTTAACCAATAGCCAAGCGTCTTTAGACTCCGTTTTATGAATGATGCGCATTTTATTTATCGCTTCATCTTCGGTGGTAAAACTTTCGAAGGCAACCTGAGTTAAATCCCACTTATTTACGCCTAAAATTTTTGCATTGTATCCTTTTTCAAGCAATTGCTGCAATTTTTTCTCTGCATTTTCAGGCGTTCTGAAAGCGCCTGCAATAATGTGGTAATTATAAGTTTCTTTGCTGATATTTAAGGTAATTGCAGGCAATGGATTGGCAATCACAAAAGTGGCTTCTTGTATGGTTTTTTCAACTTTCTTTTGTTGTTGTTCGGCTTCGGCAACTAGATTTTTATACGCCATTTTTTGGTATTCATTCCAGCCAACCGTACCTAAAGCAAAAAGAATCGCAGCAGTTGCCGCATATTTAATGAATGCAGGTGTTTTTCGTTTGGTTTCCACTGTTGAAAATGGCTCCAACTGCTTAATTTTTTCTTGGTAAACAACGCGTTTTATTGCCGGTGAAACATAAGAACCCAACCCAAACGAGGAAGTTAAATAATTAAGGGAATTGGCAGGTTCAAAAATGAGTTTACGTTCTTTATTTAATTTAAACGACCCAATATTTTCCAATTCAAGCACTTCAACATTCATAAGAAGTTTCCATTCAACGACTTCTTTTTCAATAACTTCCAAAGCTTCCGAATAGGAAATGTTTTTGGCAGCAGCCACATAATTTGCCAGCAATCCGTCATTATTTTGCAAATGGGAATTGAAAGTCAGCTGTTTGGAAGGCGGATAAAAAGTGTGGGTAAAATGATTCACTTTTGCCGAAATTTCGTTGGTTACAAAACCGCCAAAATTAGGCACAATCACACATTCGTATCGGTATAATAAATCGCTTATGTAGTTTGCTGTCGTCATTGAAACAAATATATAAAAAACCGTTACTAAAATAATAGTTACGCACAATTTTTATTAACAATAATTTTATATATTGACACTCAAATTGTTAAAATATGCTTGAAGAAGATTTGCTGTACGTTTTGGCCTTGCAGCGCGTAAAAGGTATTGGCGACATTAACGCAAAAAAGCTGTTGGCACACTGCGGAAGCGCAAAAAACATATTTAAAGAAAAGCGAAGAAACATCGAAGACCTTTTTGGTTTTGGCACACTTTCCGTTAAAAATTTATTTGATAAAGAAAATTTAATTGAAGCCGAAGAAGAACTGAAATACATTCAGGAAAACAATATTGAAACGCTCTTTTTTACCGATAAAGATTATCCGGAAAGACTCAAACATTGCATAGACGGACCAATTTTACTGTTTAAAGAAGGAAATATCAATTTAAACACCGGGCCAATCATCAGCATTGTGGGAACACGTCAAATTACAAGTTACGGAAGGGATTTTTGCGAAAAATTGATAGCTGATTTAAAAGAATTCAACCCAATAATTGTGAGCGGTTTTGCTTATGGCGTAGATATTTGTGCGCATAAAGCTGCGTTAAAAAACGAACTTCAAACCATTGGCGTTTTGGCGCACGGGTTTGAAGAAGTGTATCCTAAAATTCATAAAAAGTACATTTCCGAGATTCATAGAAATGGCGGATTTCTGACAGAATTCTGGCAAAATGAACAACCGCTTCGGGAAAATTTTTTAAAGCGAAACCGCATAGTTGCGGGAATGTCCGAAGCCACCATCATTATTGAATCGGCCGAAAAAGGCGGTTCTTTGGTCACGGCCGATATTGCAAATTCCTACAGTCGGGATGTGTTTGCCGTTCCTGGAAGAAGCACCGATATGTACAGCAAAGGCTGCAATGAATTAATTAAAAACAACAAGGCCGCCATTTTAACATCTGCAAAAGATTTAATCGACATGCTCAATTGGGAAAGTCCGCAAAACATAAAGAAATCCATTCAAAAACAGCTTTTTGTTGAATTGACGGAAAACGAACAGTTGCTGTATGATTTTTTGGCACAAAACGGCAAAGAACTCATCGATTTAATTTCCTTAAACTGCAAATTACCCATTCATCAAACCACTTCATTGTTGTTTAATTTGGAAATGAAAGGCATGGTAAAACCATTGCCGGGGAAATTGTATGAGGCAATTTAGCAGTTTTAGCGTAACGTTAAAATAACTTTAAAATCTTTATTGAAAGGGTCAAATTGTGTTAAAATCAGTATTTTTGCAGCTTAAATTAAATTATGATTAAAATACCCCAACAAGCAAAAGCACTTATTTTCGATTTAGACGGCACCATAGCCAACACCATGCCAAGTCATTTCAAATCTTGGAGAAAAGCTGTAGTGCCTTACGGAATAGATTTTAACGCTTCGTTGTTTATGCAATTGACAGGAATGCCAAGAACGGCGACCATTGAAAAATTGAACGAAATGTTTGGCACCAAAATGAATCCTGAAATCGTTGGAAAAGTGAAGGAAGACCATTTTAAAACCTTGGTAAATTTAACAGAAGAAATTGAAGTGGTTACCGATGTCATTAGAAAATATCACACCATTTTACCGATGTCCATAGGAACCGGAAGCACTAAAAATGGCGCTAAAAAAACCCTGGAAGTGATTGGATTAGAAAACTATTTTGATATTGTTATCACAGCCGATGATATTATAAATCATAAACCCCATCCCGAAACATTTTTAAAATGTGCGGAATTAATGGGCATTAAACCACAAGATTGTGTTGTTTTTGAAGATGGCATATTGGGTATGAATGCAGCTGAAGAAGCCGGAATGATGTTGATAGACGTGAACGATTATTTTAAAATTGAGTTTAAGATCTAAAACAATTTGGTCAGCATTCAAAATACTCATAAAAAAACCGCCTAAAAAATTAATTTTTTAGGCGGTTTTACCTTTATGATTTAAGCGCTATTGGCTTAGTTTTTTAAAGTCACTTCAGTACGTCTGTTATTTTGACGGCCTGCAGCTGTAGCGTTTGTGTCAACTGGTTTGCTTTCTCCAAAACCTACCGTTGTCAATCTATCAGCATTAATACCATTTGAGATCAAATAATCTCTAACAGCGGCTGCTCTTCTTTCAGACAATAATTGGTTTGATTTGTCAGAACCTACACTATCAGTATGACCTGCAATTACAAAA
>JAUSOJ010000066.1 GCA_030656195.1 Lutibacter sp. | reverse complement strand
AAAACAACATTCCAATCTATAAAATTTCTGCAGGAACCGGGAAAATAAAAATACTTGTCTGGTCCCAAATGCACGGAAATGAAAGTACGGGAACCAAAGCGCTCTTCGACTTATTTAATTTTTTGGAAAAAGACAACGCCGAATTGTCTGAAATAATAAAAACCATCCTAACAAATTGCACCATTCAATTTATTCCTATGTTAAATCCGGATGGAGCCATAAAGTTTACAAGGGAAAATGCGAAAAATATCGATTTAAATAGAGACGCTGTTGAGCGCAAAGCAAAAGAAAGTAACTTGCTTCGTGAGGTTTTGGACACATTTAATCCGAAGTTTTGTTTCAATTTGCACGACCAGCGATCTATTTTTAATGTTGAAGGCACTCCTAATCCGGCAACAATCTCCTTTTTAGCGCCTTCAGAAGATGTTGAGCGGACCGTAACCAAAGGCCGTAAAGAGACCATGAGCGTTATTGTGGCGATGAATAATTTGTTGCAACAAGTTATTCCCAATCAAATTGGCCGTTATACCGATGAGTTTTATCCAACAGCAACAGGAGATAATTTTCAAAAGCTGGGACACAACACCATATTGATAGAGGCGGGTCATTATAAAGACGATTATGAAAGAGAAATCACCAGAAAATATAATTTTTATGCGCTTTTACAAGGAATCTATTTTATTGCAGCAGCAAAAGATTACACCAGTTATATTTCGTACTACGAAATTCCTAATAATGACACTAAGTTTTTAGATATAATTTATAAGAACATTAAAATAACTGAAAATAATAGAATTTCAATTACAAATATAGGTATTCAGCTTAAATTCAGAGTAATAGCTCATAAATTGGAGATGTATAAACACATTGAAAAAGTTGGGGATTTGTCAGATTATTACTCGTATAACATTATAAGTGCAGAAAATTTAGATATAAAGGAATTAGAATTGTCAAATTCGTAAATTTATTAGGTGTTTATCGATTTTTTTTTAATAAATTTGTACCCAAGTTTTTATCTTAAACAAAAGCAGTCATATGAAAAAATATATACTTGATGAAATTGATCATCAAATATTAGATATTCTTATCGAAAACGCAAGAACGCCGTTTACCGATATAGCAAAAAAATTAGTGGTATCCGCAGGAACAATCCACGTAAGGGTTAAGAAAATGGAAGATGAAGGAATCATTAAAGGTTCAACTTTAACGCTTGATTATGAGAAAATGGGCTATTCATTTATCTCACATGTTGGGATTTATTTAGACAAAACCTCGAAAACAAAGCAAGTGATAAGTGAACTAAAGAAAATTCAGAATCTTACAATTGCTTACATAACTGCAGGGAAATACAATATTTTCTGTAAAATTAGAGCCAAAGACACCACGCACGCTAAAGAAATAATTTTTGAAATTGATGATATCGACGGTGTTTCAAGAACAGAAACAATGATTTCTTTGGAAGAAAGTATCAACGACAAAACACGTTTAATGCATTCCATTTTTAGGGAAGTTTAATTGAACTCAAATCACTGAAAATACCTTATTATTTTTTATAATAAGGTATTTTTGTTTTCTGGCATTATGAGTATCTTTGATACAATGATTCATTTTCAAGAAGTTCAATGAGCAATAAATTTGTAAAAATGGTTTACAATCGAGAAAATTACACCGATAAAGAATTAATTAATTTATATAAATTTCTTCTAAAACCTCGATTGATAGAAGAGAAAATGTTAATTCTGTTGCGCCAGGGGAAAATTTCCAAATGGTTTTCAGGCATCGGACAAGAAGCGATTTCTGTGGGCATTACCAACGCTTTAAATTTTGATGAGTATATTTTACCAATGCATCGAAATTTAGGCGTGTTTACTTCAAGAAACATTCCTTTATACAGACTGTTTTCTCAATTTCAGGGGAAAAAAAGCGGATTTTCCAAAGGACGCGAACGCTCATTTCATTTTGGAACCCAAGAATTTAAAATTGTGGGAATGATTTCGCATTTAGGTCCGCAATTTGGCATCGCAAATGGGATTGCGTTGGGCGATTTACTTAAAAATGAATCCAAAGTGACCGCAGTTTTTTCAGGTGAAGGCGGAACCAGTGAAGGCGATTTTCATGAAGCACTAAACGTAGCTTCCGTATGGAATTTGCCGGTGCTTTTTTGTATTGAAAATAATGGGTACGGACTTTCAACACCTGTAAGTCAGCAATTTAAATGTGAAAATATTGCAGATAAAGGAATTGGCTATGGAATGGAAAGCCATATTATAGACGGCAACAATATTTTAGAAGTTCATTCAACAGTGCGTGAAATTGCAAAAAGTTTACGATTGAATCCTCGTCCGGTATTACTTGAATTTAAAACATTCAGGATGCGCGGCCATGAAGAGGCGAGTGGTATGAAATACATTCCGCAGGAATTAATCAATGCCTGGGCCGAAAAAGATCCCGTTAAAAATTATCATGCATTTTTAACTTCAGAAAAAATACTTTCTAATGAAATGGATACGTTGATTAAGGAGGAAATTATTGATGAAATTAATGACCATTAAAAAACAGCTTTTGCTGAAGAAGAAATCTCATAAACCGTAGAAAATGAATTGGCTGATGTGTACAAACATCAAAATTATAAGGAAATAAAGCCTTCAACAAACACTTCAAATATTCGATTTATTGATGCTGTATCTCAAGGATTAAAACAAAGTATGGAACGCTTTGAAAAGTTGGTGGTGATGGGACAGGATATTGCGGAGTATGGCGGTGCTTTTAAAATTACGGAAGGATTTTTGGAACAATTCGGCGCTTCCAGAATTCGGAATACGCCTATTTGTGAATCGAGTATTATTGAATCTGCTTACGGACTTTCCATCAACGGATATAAATCGGTGGTTGAATTGCAATTTTCTGATTTTGTGACATCAGGATTTAATCCGGTCATTAATTTATTGGCAAAATCATTTTATCGCTGGAACCAGAACGCCGATGTGGTTTTACGTATGCCTTGTGGCGCCGGCGTAGGAGCAGGGCCGTTTCACAGCCAGACCAACGAAGCCTGGTTTACAAAAACGCCCGGATTAAAAGTTGTTTATCCAGCATTTCCTTATGATGCTAAAGGTTTGTTGGCAACTTCGATAGAAGATGAAAATCCGGTCTTATTTTTTGAACATAAAGCCTTGTATCGATCTGTTTATCAAGATGTTCCAACAGATTATTACACCATTCCTTTTGGAAAAGCTTCATTGCTTCAC
>JAUSOJ010000048.1 GCA_030656195.1 Lutibacter sp. | reverse complement strand
TCTTTTCTTTTACTTCTTCCATAGGAATTTTTGTGTTCAATTCGGCTTCCAAAGAAGTCACCGCTTTTCCTTTAATTCCGCAGGGAATAATGTTATCAAAATAACCCAAGTTGGTATTTACATTCAGCGCAAATCCGTGCATAGTGACCCAACGGCTGGTTCGTACGCCCAAAGCACAAATTTTACGGGCAAAAGGTGTTCCCACGCCAAGCCAAACTCCGGTTTCGCCTACGCTTCGTGCAGCTTTTAGGCCGTATTCATCCAATGTTAAAATAATGACTTCTTCCAAAAAACGAAGGTATTTGTGGATATCGGTAAAAAAATTGTCCAAATCCAAAATCGGATACCCAACAATTTGTCCGGGCCCGTGATACGTAATGTCACCGCCGCGATTGATTTTGTAAAATGTGGCACCTTTTTCGGTAAGTTGGGTTTCGTTGAGCAATAAATTATTCATATCGCCGCTTTTTCCTAGCGTATAAACGTGCGGATGCTCCACAAACAAAAAATAATTGGGTGTTTTATAGTCGGTATTGTTTTTTCGGTTTTCAATTTTAAGGTCGATGGTTTCCTGAAACAGCACTTCCTGATAATTCCAGGTTTCTTTGTAATCTTTTAAGCCTAAATCAATTAACTTTATTTTTTTCATCTGTTACTTATTTATTTTTGTTTTGGTACAGATGCAGTTCGCCATTAATCATTTCTGTGTGTATCAAAATTTGTGATGGCTCGTTTCATCTATTGGGATTGTTATTAATAATTAAAGCGGCAATAACGCCCGGAATCCAACCCAGGCAAGTTAAAATAAAAACGATGATAAAGGAGCCGCAACCTTTATCAACCACCGCTAAAGGCGGAAAAATAATGCAGAGAATTACCCTAAAAATCCCCATTTAGATTGGTTTATAATCATTAAAATACCTTCATTTAACAAGGTAAACTAAGATTTTGTGTTATGACAAAATTTATCTTTCAAATGCCCATTATGGGCTTTCAAAGGTCTAAAAAATAAATGTGGTTTACAAGGTTTAAAATTGCGGGTAAATTATAATTAAAATGTATTTTTGTTGAAATTCCTGCTAAATGTCTATTGAAGTAAAAAATATAACCAAATTATACGGAGAACAAAAAGCGTTGAACAATGTGAGTTTTTCTATTGAAAAAGGAGAAATTGTTGGGTTTTTGGGCCCGAATGGTGCCGGGAAATCGACCATGATGAAAATAATCACCGGTTATATAAATGCATCCGAAGGCGAAGTTTTTGTCAATAATTTTGACATTTCCACCCATAAAATCGAAGCCCAAAAAAGCATCGGTTATTTGCCCGAAAACAATCCGCTTTATTTGGAAATGTATGTGCGGGAATATTTGCAGTTCAATGCATCTATCCATAAAATTTCCAAGGAGGAAGTTGAAAAAGTAATTGTAAAAGTTGGATTGACACCGGAAGCGCACAAAAAAATAAACCAGCTTTCAAAAGGGTATCGCCAGCGTGTTGGTTTGGCGGCCGCTTTGTTGCACAATCCGGATGTGTTGATTTTGGATGAGCCAACTACCGGTTTGGATCCAAACCAATTGGCAGAAATCAGAAGTTTGATCAAAGAAGTGGGGAAAGACAAAACCGTGCTTTTTTCGACCCATATTTTGCAGGAAGTTGAGGCTGTTTGCGACCGGGTGATTTTAATTCACAACGGACAAATTATTGCCGATAAAAATTTAAAGGAATTAACGGGAAATCAAGAGCAGATTATTGAGGTTGAATTCGATTATAAAGTTGAAAAACAACTGATAGAAAACATTCCCCATTTAAAATCGGCCAATAATGTGCACGACACCATTTGGGAACTCACTTTTGACACTTCAAAAGATATGCGTCCGGCCGTTTTTGATTTTGCGCATGACAACGGATTAAAAACCTTAAACCTGACTGCCAAAAACAAAAATTTAGAAAAGTTGTTCAGGGAATTGACTGCTTAAAATTATATTTTTGGGATCACTACTTTTATGTAAATTGGAATAATTATATTAAGACAAACATTAAAATAAGCATAAAAAATTCAATAGCGCAAAATCTGTGTTGAACTAAATTTTAACAGTTTTCATCTAATTGTTTTTTTATGTTTTGTGAAATAATTAATTTTACGTTGTTAATTGTAAGTTTTAAAATACATTTGTATAATATTGATAATTAATACTTTTTGTTGAAAAGTGTTAATTGTTAAATTGTTATTTGTTAATTGTTTTTAAAAATAAATATAGATGTCTGAAGCTAAATTTGTGGAATATGATTTAAAATTAATTGAACCCGCTTTTAATTCATCACTAACGGATTTAATTATTGAGTTAGATTATTTAAGAAAGAAACCCTTGGGAGGGTCAACGCATCCAAAAGTTTTTTTTCAATTAAAACACATTTTTCATACTTTAGAAAGTATCGGGTCGGCTAGAATTGAAGGAAATAACACAACGGTTGCAGCATATATTGAAACTAAATTAGAAGATAATCAAAATGTTTCTTCTGACATAAGAGAGATTCAAAATATAGAAAAGGCAATGGAATTCATTGAAAATAATGTTGTCGATTATCCTATAAATAAGATGTTTTTAAGTGAGTTGCATAAAATGATTGTAGATGGTTTATTACCTCCTCCAGATGGAGAAGGAGACCGTACACCAGGTGCATATAGAAGTTTTAATTTAAAAATTAATAAATCAAATCATTTGCCTCCGGATTATTTAATTGTAAATGACTATATGTCAGAACTACTAGATTTTATTGATAAAAAAGATAGCCCAAAATATGATTTATTGAAAGCAGCAATTGCACATCATCGATTTGTATGGATTCACCCTTTCGGTAATGGAAATGGAAGAACTGTTCGGTTATTTACATACGCTATGTTAGTCAAAACAGGGTTCAATGTAAATGTTGGAAGAATAATTAATCCAACTGCTGTTTTTTGCAGTAATAGAAATGATTATTACGAAAAATTATCTAAAGGCGATTTGGGCACAGATGAAGGAATTCTTGAATGGTGCGAGTATGTTTTAAGAGGATTGAAAGAAGAAATAGAAAAAATAGATAAATTAAGTGATTATAATTACTTGAAAAAAGAAATATTATTACCTTCAATAATTCATTCATTGGAAAGAAAATACATAACAGACATTGAATCAAAAATTCTTAAAAGAGTTATAGAAAATCAGGTAATGCAAGCATCCGATTTGAAAGATATTTTTTCTGGAAAAGTTAGTGCAGAAATATCTCGTCAAATAAAAAAGTTAATAGATAAAAAAATGTTAGTGCCCGAAATAGAAGGCGGTAGAAAATATATTATAAGATTTGATAATAATTTTTTACTAAGAGGTGTTATTAAAACATTAGATACAAAAGGTTTTCTTCCTTTAAGAGATTAATTTTTTATTTTAAATATTGATTATTAATAATATAAATCTATGTTGTCCGATAAAGATCCATTACATTTAATAAATCTCAATATAAATGGTACTTAACAAACAGGTCGCCCCGATGGGGGCTTGTTTTTAATGAAAATCTATTTTCTACAAGCAGGTCGTCCCGATGGGACTAAAAAACAGCTCCGTAGGAGCGAAATGTTTGTAGAATATTGTAAAAAGTCAGGTTTAAAGCCCCATCGGGGGCGACCTGATTGTTTTGAAAAATTTAACCGGACAATAATGAATATAAATATAATTTTAATTTAATGACATCAACTTTGTTGCTGTTAAAGTGCTGTTTTATTTATCAGTTTTCATTAAAAATCCAAAACCAACTAATAGAAACAAATTAATTCAGCTTAAAATGGATTTCTTCATTTTTTAGGATTTTCAAAAAATCGTTATCAACTTTCACTTTCACCGATCTGCTGTGTAAATTTAATTTGACGTTTTCCGCCAAATCGTAAACTATAAAATCAACCGGAACAGTGCCTTCATTTTCTTTCAGGATTTTATGAATTTCTGCAACGGATTGCTTGTCGATTTTATTGATATCTAAACTGATGGTGAGTTTTTTGGTTTGTTTTTCCAGCACATCCTGTAAAATTTGGATGTCGGTAAAATTAACCCTGGGCTCGGAAAGTTTGCCTTCTTTTGTTCGCCATCCTGCGGTTACTGAAACCCTGATTTGACGAAAGGCATCTTCAAATAAATAAGGCTTAAACTTTAAATAATCGTCCTTAAAAATCCTGAATTCGTGACTGTCGCTGTAATCTACCACCGTAAATGAACCCCATTCATTTCCGTTTTGGGAAGTTTTATGTTGCACATCTGTCAAGATTCCCGAAAAAGTCATAGAAGAACCCACATATTTATTCAGGTCTTCTTTAAAAACAGCCACGGTTGAATTACAGAAATAATCGATTTCATTTCTAAATTCATCCAACGGATGTCCGGAAATATAAATGCCGACCATTTCTTTTTCTCTGGATAATTTATACATCATTCCCCATTTATCTGCAGATGGGATTTCAGGTTCCGGAAATTGAATTTCTGAAGCTTCCCCAAAAAGAGAAACCTGGGCTGAGTTTTTATTTTCCTGAAACTTACCTCCGTAACGAATGGCGCGTTCTATAAAAGAAACGCCTTTTTCATCCGGTTGATAATATTGTGCCCGGTGCACATTGGTGAAAGAATCAAATCCGCCCGCCATTGCCAATCCGTCGAAAGCTTTTTTGGTGGCTGCGCGCAAATCGATCCGTTTGGTCAAATCGAAAATAGAGGAGTAATTTCCGTTTTTCTTGCGTTCTTCAACAATGGCAGCCACTGCCGATGCGCCAACACCTTTAATGGCACCCATTCCAAAACGAATGGCGCCTTCCTTGTTTACCGCAAACTTGTAAAAAGATTCATTGATATCTGGCCCCAAAACTTTGATACCGGCTCTTTTGCATTCTTCCATAAAAAAGGAAATTTGCTTGATGTCGCTCATGTTGTTCGACAGCACCGCCGCCATAAATTCGGCAGGGTAATTTGCCTTTAAATATGCGGTTTGATAGGCGATGTAGGCGTAACAAGTGGAATGCGATTTGTTAAATGCATATTCAGCAAATGCTTCCCAATCTTTCCATATTTTTTCTAAAACGGGTTCCGGATGGTTGTTTGCTTTTCCGCCGGTTATAAATTGCGGTTTCAGTTTCACCAACAATTCCAAAATCTTTTTCCCCATTGCTTTACGCAACATATCCGCTTCACCTCTGGTAAAACCTGCAATTTTTTGGGAAAGCAACATCACCTGTTCCTGATAAACGGTAACGCCGTATGTTTCCTTCAGAATTTCTTCCATCACCGGCAAGTCGTATTCAATGGCTTCTTCCCCGTGTTTACGCATAATAAACAAAGGAATGTATTCCATCGGACCCGGACGGTACAAGGCGTTCATGGCAATTAAATCGGCAAACTGGGTAGGTTTCAGCGCCTTTAAATGCTTTTGCATTCCAAAAGATTCATATTGAAATATCCCAATAGTTTCTCCGCGTTGAAAAAGCTCGTAGGTTTTTGGATCATCTAAAGGAAAATCGTCAGGAACCAATTCAATGCCATGTTTTCCTTTGATAATTTTGAGTGTGTCTTTAATTAAGGACAAGGTTTTCAATCCCAAAAAGTCCATTTTTAGCAAACCGGCACTTTCCACCACATTGTTGTCGAATTGCGTCACATACATATCGGTATCTTTCGCGGTGGCAATGGGAATTAAATTGGTGATATTTTCGGGCGTAATGATCACGCCGCACGCGTGAGTTCCGGTATTTCTTAATGAACCTTCCAGCGCACGCGCCTGATTGATGGTTTGTGCGGCCAAGTCGTCACCGGCTGCAATGCGTCTAAGTTCGTTTACATTGTCTAAATCTTCACTCCTTAAACCTTTGATGATGGCTTTGCTTTTTTCATCTTCCCCAAAGATGTTTTTCAGCTTCACCAGCGGAATCAATTTTGCAATTCTGTCGGCATCAAACAATGGCAAATCGAGCACACGAGCCGTATCTCTGATGGATGATTTTGCCGCCATCGTTCCATAAGTGATAATTTGCGCCACCTGGCTTGCGCCGTATTTGTTGATTACGAAATCAATCACTTTTTGTCGGCCTTCGTCATCAAAATCAATATCGATATCGGGAAGCGACACACGATCCGGATTTAAGAAACGCTCAAAAAGCAAATCGTACTTTATGGGATCAATATTGGTAATCCACAAACAATAAGCCACTACAGAACCTGCTGCCGAGCCTCGTCCCGGCCCAACCGCAACATCCATTTTGCGTGCTTCCAAAATAAAATCCCATACAATTAAAAAGTAACCCGGATAGCCAGTTTTTTCAATAACCGACAGTTCAAAATCAAGCCGTTCCTTGAGGTCATCCGTCAATATTTCACCATATCTTTTTTTGGCGCCTTCAAAAGCCAAATGACGCAAATAGGCATTTTCGCCTCTTACGCCGCCATCGATTACGTCTTCCGGATTTACAAATTCCTGCGGAATGGCAAATTTTGGAAGCAATACGTTGCGTGCCAAGGTGTAAATTTCAACTTTGTCAACAATTTCCTGAATATTGGTGATGGCTTCAGGCAAATCGGAGAACAAACTTTTCATTTGTTCCTGGGTTTTAAAATAGTATTCGTTGTTGGGCAAACCGTATCTAAAACCGCGTCCTTTGCCAATTGGCGTCGCTATTTTTTCACCATCTTTTACGCACAATAAAATATCGTGCGCTGTTGATTCCTCCTGTTTTGTGTAATAGGTATTGTTGGTGGCAACTAATTTAACCTGATGTTTTTTTGAAAATTCAACCAGCACATCGTTTACGTGATTTTCATTTTCCTGATCGTGACGCATCACTTCCAAATAAAAATCGGCTCCAAATTGTTCTTTCCACCAAACCAAGGCTTCTTCCGCTTGTTTTTCGCCAACATTTAAAATTTTGCTCGGGATTTCTCCAAATAAATTTCCCGAAAGCACCATCAAACCTTCCTTGTATTTTTCAATAATGTTTTTGTCGATTCGCGGAATGTAATAAAAACCTTCGGTATTGGAAATCGACGACATTTTGGCCAAATTATGATAGCCAATTTTGTTTTTTGCCAAAATAACAATGTGGTAACCGTTGTCTTTTTGAGATTTGTCCGTATGGTCTTCACACACATAAAATTCGCAGCCTAAAATCGGTTTTATGGGAAGTTTTGCTTCCTGGCCTTCAGTTAATTTTGCATTGAAATTATCAACGGATTTGTTATAATCCAGCGCTTCTTTTATAAAATAGAAGGCACCCATCATATTTCCGGTATCGGTTAAGGCAACCGCGGGCATTTTTTCTTTTATGGCAGTTTGAAGCAGGTTGCTTACGCTTGAAGTTGACTGTAAAATGGAGAATTGCGAATGGCAATGCAAATGCGCGAAATTTGCACTTTTAAGGACTTTGGAAGTTCCTTTTACGGGTGTTATTTCTTCAGAATTTTCTTCCGATTTTGTTTTTAATTTTTTGCTTTCTTTTTTTAGGTCGATGTGTTTTAAGCCGATAACATCAATCGTGGTCGGATTTTTTGCTTCAAACGTTTCAAAATAATCCGAAGAAACTTTAAGTTCTGCCGTTGTAAAAACACCTTTCCTGATTAATTCCAGAAAACAACGCGTGGTGGCTTCCACATCGGCGGTGGCGTTGTGCGCTTCGGCAAAAGGAACTTCAAATAAATATTGGTGCAATTCGGTTAAGGTTGGATATTTAAACTTTCCGCCTCGTCCGCCCGGCAATTTACAAAGGAATGCCGTAGTTTCGGTACACGTGTCCAAAACCGGCAAAACATTTAAATTGGTAATAATTTCTTTTCTGTGAAATTCACAACCCATAATATTAAGGTCGAATTTCACATTTTGGCCAACCACAAAAGTTGTTTTGGCAAGCACCTCATTAAAAAGTTGCAAAACAGTTTCTAAATCTTCCCCTTTTTCTTCCGCCAATTGGGTTGAAATTCCGTGAATTTGTTCAACATCATAGGGAATATTGTAACCTTCAGGTCTGATCAGAAAATCTTTTTGTTCAATCAATTCGCCGTACTTATCATGCAGTTGCCACGCAATTTGAACACATCTTGGCCAATTGTCAATGTCAGTAAAAGGAGCATTCCAATTTTTAGGTAAACCGGTGGTTTCTGTGTCAAAAATTAAAAACATGGGACTGAATTTTTTGCTTTAAATGAGTTTTTAAAAGTAACAATTTAATAAATTTTTCACTTCCATACTTTCGTTTTTTTATTAACAATCCTAAATTTTTCATAAATGTTTAAAGGAATCATAAAATGCCAAATGACTTCCTATAGAAACCCATAAAATAGTGCAGTAATCACAAAAGTTATCCTTGTGTTGCAATGATTATAAAAACTAATATTAATCATATTTAATTGTTTGTTTAAGGCGTAATTTTGGTGTAATTGTTTCAGGAGTTGATGCATTTATGGAAAATATTGATATAAACAGCGACATGCCAATTGGCGATAATTTGATTAAGCACAAGGGATTTATCTCTAAAATTTCTAAAAATTCAGTAACGGTTTCTTTGATTGGCAATGTGAATTGTGACGCATGCAACGGCAAAGCGGCCTGCGGCATTTCCGAATCCAATGTTAAGGAAATCGAAATTTTCGATCATCAAAAATCTTTTGGCTTAAATGACCAGGTTGAGGTTGTTATGGAAAAAAGTTTGGGCTTGAAAGCGGTATTTTGGATGTATATTTTTCCTTTTTTGCTGATGATTTTTACCCTTATTGTTTCTATGGCTGTTTTTGCGGAATGGTTTTCAGGTTTGCTCTCATTGCTTATTCTGATTCCGTACTATTTATCGATTTATTTATTCAGAAACGCTTTTAAAAACGCCTTTAAACTTTCCATCCAAACTTAAAATTAACATGACAACCGCTGTATTAAATAGTGTTTTATTGCTGGCTTCTTTAGGGCTTATTGCGGCAGTGGTGCTGTACGCGGTTTCTAAGAAGTTTTATGTATATGAAAATCCGCTCATTGCCGAGGTTGAAGATTTATTGCCTGGGGCAAATTGCGCAGGTTGCGGTTTGCCCGGCTGCAAAGCTTTTGCAGAAAAATTGGTGAATACCGAAGATATTGCCGATTTATTTTGCCCGGTTGGCGGAAATGAAGTGATGAAGCTTGTTTCAGAAAAATTGGGAAAAGTTGTCGCTGAAAAAGAGCCAACAATTGCCGTTTTACGCTGTCAGGGAAGTTGCGATGTACGTCCGAAAACCAGTGAGTTTCAAGGACCAAAATCGTGCGCCATTTCCGCGATGATTTATGGCGGAGAAACCGATTGCCAATATGGCTGTTTGGGTTATGGCGATTGCGTGGAAGTTTGCAAGTTCGATGCGATGTATGTGGATAAAGTATCGGGGATGCCGGTTATTATTTCTGAAAAATGCACTTCCTGCGGCGCCTGCGTTTCCGCTTGTCCGAAAGGAATCATTGAAATGCGTCCAAAAAACAAAAGGGATTTAAAAATATATGTTGGATGTTTAAACGAAGATAAAGGCGGAATTGCCAAAAAAGCCTGTGCGCTTGCTTGTATTGGCTGCTCAAAATGTGAAGAAATTTGTCCGAAAGGCGCTGTTACAATGCATAACAATTTGGCTTATATAGATCCGGTTTTTTGCACATTGTGCAGAAAATGCGTGGATATTTGTCCGACCCATTCCATAGTTGAAACCAATTTTCCTCCGAAAAAAGAAAAGGTTGCGGAAAAAACGGAAGCTAAATTAACCCTTGAAAAATCGAAAATCGATGCTTAAAACATTTCCCAAAGGCGGCATTCATTTGGACGACAATAAATTATCGGCCGGACAGGAAATAAAGCGATTGCCGGTTCCAAAGGTGGTTTATGTACCCATTTCACAACATATCGGAATTCCTGCAGAAATCATTGTTGCCGTAAAAGACAAAGTTGAAATTGGCCAGATTATCGCAAAATCGGGTGGTTATATTTCTTCAAATATTCATTCGCCGGTTGCGGGAACGGTTACCAAATTAGATAAAATTATAGACAGCAGCGGCTATAAACAGCAGTGCATTGTGATAAGAACCGATGAAAAAAACATCGCAAATTTTGAAGAAATCACTTATCCTTTAAAGAAAGAAATTGATTTAAATCCGCAGGAAATTATCCAGCGAATTTCCGATTCTGGCATTGTAGGGCTGGGTGGCGCAACTTTTCCTTCGCACGTGAAGCTGCATTTAAAAGAAGATGAAAAAATTGAATACCTCCTTATCAACGGAATTGAATGTGAACCTTATTTAACTTCCGATCATCGATTAATGCTCGAAAAAGCAGAAGAAATTTTGGTTGGAATTGACATAATACTTTTTGCGTTGCACATTAACAAGGCAATCATTGGCATTGAAAACAATAAAAAAGACGCTATTGAATTGTTTAAACAATTGGCTGTAAACAAAGAAAATATTCAGGTTACTGCATTGGAAGTAAAATATCCGCAAGGCGGTGAAAAACAATTGATAAAAGCGTTGCTGAACAGGGAAGTTCCTAAAAACGGATTGCCCAAAAATGTTGGGGCTGTTGTTCACAATGTGGGAACCGTTTTTGCTATTTATGAAGCGGTGCAACACAACAAACCTTTAATTGAACGCGTAGTTACGGTTACCGGTAAAAAGTTGGAACATCCATCAAATTTTTGGGTTAAAATAGGAACGCCTATCAGCGATTTAATCAATGAGGCTGGCGGAATTGAAGAAGGTGTTGGGAAAATAATCAATGGCGGACCAATGATGGGGAAAGCACTTAAAAATACAGAAGTTCCCGTCACCAAAGGAACTTCGGGTATCTTGATGATTTCCGCAGAAGAAACTTCGCGAAAAGAAGTAAATAATTGCTTAAGATGCGGAGAATGCATTGAAGCTTGCCCAATGGGACTTGAACCGTTTTTGCTGATGAATTATGCGGAAAAAGGACTGTTTGAAAGTGCGGTGAAGGAAGCTGTTTTAACATGTGTTGAATGCGGTTCCTGCAGTTATGTATGCCCGTCGAACCGGCCGCTTTTGGAATATATCAGGTACGGAAAAATCAATGCGATAAAACTTGAAAAAGCAAAAAAATAAGATGGAAACACAACCAATAATTGTCTCGGCATCACCGCATATTCATACAGACAGAACATCAAAAAAATTGATGTATGATGTGGTTTTGGCACTGTTACCCGCGTTTTTTGTATCAATTTTTGTTTTCGGAATAAGCGCTTTAATTGTGACATCTGTCGCGATAATTTCTTGCTTGTTGTTTGAATATTTAATACAGAAATACCTGTTGAAAACTGAGGTTACCATTGGAGATGGTTCTGCATTAATTACGGGGATTTTGCTAGCGTTTAACCTTCCTTCAATCTTGCCCATTTGGATGGTGGTTGCAGGCAGTTTGGTTGCCATTGGAATTGCGAAATTGTCGTTTGGCGGATTGGGATACAATATTTTTAATCCCGCTTTGGTGGGCAGGGTTTTTCTGCTGATTTCATTTCCAGTTCAAATGACTTTGTGGCCAACGGCTATCAAAAATAACATCACAATTTCTGATGCTGTTACCGGCGCAACGCCTTTGGGAATTGTTAAGGAAGGATTGTTGTATGGAGAAACCATGAC
>JAUSOJ010000047.1 GCA_030656195.1 Lutibacter sp. | reverse complement strand
CAGTATTTTTCCTGTTGCAATAATTGATGCCGGAATTTTTGGAACAGTAATTGAAGGTGTTGTGATATTATTGGCTTTAGTATCCATATAAATGGTTTAATTTTGCTGGTAAAGATAGAATTTGTAATTTTATGTATATAGGATGTTTTAACTTAAAAACTTTAAAAATGAAAAAATTTATTTCCCTGTCATTGCTTATGTTATTTATGATAAGCTGCAGCACCGTTCCAATTACTGGTAGACAACGTCTTAATTTAGTGAGTGATGCCGAAATATTGCCAGCCAGTTTTGCGCAATATGAAGGCTTTTTGAAAGAAAACAAACTTTCCAATGATGCAAAAATGACCAATGAGATACAAACTGTCGGAAAAAACATTTCTCAGGCCGTAGACAAATTTATGCGGGCAAACGGAATGGTTTCTGAAGCAAATTCTTACCGTTGGGAGTTTAATTTAATTGAAGACAAAGCGGTAAATGCTTGGTGTATGCCTGGCGGTAAAGTGGTTTTTTACACGGGTATTTTACCTGTTGCAGCTAACAAAGATGGAATTGCAGCCGTTATGGGCCATGAGATTGCGCACGCATTTGCAAAACACGGACAAGAACGTATGACTAGCGCTTACGGACAACAATTGGGAGGCGTTGCAGTTGCAATTGGCACCAACAACAAAGATCCTAAAACGCAAAATTTATGGAATACTATTTATGGTATCGGTTCACAGGTTGGGATGTTATCTTATAGCAGAACCCATGAAACGGAAGCTGATAAATTGGGATTGGTTTTTATGACGATGGCAGGATACAATCCGCAAGAAGCCATCAATGTATGGATTCGTATGGGCCAATTGTCTACCGGAGGAGCGCCACCAGAATTTTTAAGCACGCACCCTTCTAATGAAACAAGAATAAAAAACTTGAAAGCCTATATGCCAACGGCCATTGCTGAAGCAAAAAAATACAATGCCCAATAGTTAAATTGGTTTTATTTTAGAATAAAAAAAATATTTATAGTATATTGTCAACCGTTCTGAATTTTCAGAACGGTTTTTTTATGTTAAAAAAAGGAGACAAAAAACTCATCAATGCCTGGGCTTTTTACGATTGGGCAAATTCAGCATATTCATTGGTGATAGCCACCGCAGTTTTTCCGATTTATTACAGCAGTTTAACCGAGTCGTTTGCATCGGTTGAAGGCAAGATATCTTTTTTGGGAACATCTTGGAATCCTACTACCCTATACGATTATACGCTGGCGTTTTCTTTTTTACTGGTCGCATTTATGTCGCCAATTCTCTCTGGGATTGCAGATTATACAGGAAATAAATTGAAATTTTTAAAATTCTTTTGTTTTCTGGGATCTTTTTCGGTGATGGGTTTGTTCTTTTTTGAAGGGGAAAAAACACTTTGGGTAGGCTTGGTTTTTACGGTTTTTGCCAGTATCGGTTTTTGGGGCAGCATTGTTTTCTACAATGCTTTTTTACCCGAAATTGCGCATCCTGAACAACAGGATAAAGTGAGCGCAAAAGGATTTATGTTTGGTTATACAGGTTCTGTATTGTTGTTGTTGTTTAGTTTGATGATGGTAAATAAACCTGAAATGTTCGGGTTGCCAAATGCCGCTGCAGCTTCTCGCCTTACTTTTTTATTGGTTGGGATTTGGTGGCTGGGATTTGCCCAAATAACCTACATTTATTTGCCCAACAATGTTTACGACAGAAAACCGCAAAAAGATTTTATTTGGAAAGGTCTTCGAGAATTAAAAGTTGTTTATGATGAAATGAAGCAACATCCTGAATTAAAATTTTTCCTGATGGCTTTTTTTATGTTCAGTGTGGGTGTGCAAACCATTATTTTAATGGCGGGTATTTTTGGCAGCAAAGAACTTGGGTTGCCTACCATGGATTTAATAGCCGTTATTTTGCTGGTGCAAATTGTCGCTATTTTTGGCGCATTTTTATTTTCAAGAATTTCAGAAAAGATTGGCAATATCGCAACCTTAAAAATCACCATTTTTATATGGGCATTGGTATGTGGCGTTGCTTTTTTATTGGATAAATCGCAACCAAACGTTTCTTATTATTTTTACGGTTTAGGCGCGCTTATTGGTATGGTGATGGGCGCCATACAATCTTTGTCGCGTTCAACCTATTCTAAAATGTTGCCTGAAACAAAAGACCACGCAACTTATTTTAGTTTTTATGATGTCACAGAAAAGCTAGCCATTGTATTTGGCATGATTGTTTTTGGCTTGTTAATTTCCTTAACGGGTTCTATGCAATTCAGCGTATTGTTTTTGGCAGTTTTCTTTATAATATCCTTTGTTTTGTTGAACTTTGTGGGAAAAACAAAATATGTCCAATAATTTTGATTTTATTGTTGTTGGTGCCGGTATCGTCGGCCTCGCAACAGCTTATAAATTGCAATTAAAATTTCCCGATAAATCAATTCTTATTCTAGAAAAAGAACCCGAAATCGGCTTGCACCAAACCGGCCGCAATTCGGGAGTTATGCACTCCGGAATTTATTACAAACCAGGTTCTTATAAAGCTAAAAATTGTAAAATAGGAAGTGCCCAACTGATAAAATTTGCCATTGAAAACAATATTAAACACGATGTTTGCGGAAAGGTAATTGTGGCTGTTTCAGAACGAGAATTGCCTGTTTTGTCAGCTATTTACAACCGAGGAATTCAAAATGAAACACCTGGAATCTGCTATTTAAACTCAGAAGAAATAAAAGAAAAAGAACCTTTTATTAAAGGAATTAAAGGAATTTTTGTGCCAACTGCAGGAATCATCGATTATGTGGCGGTTTGTAAAACTTTTGTGGATTTAGTAACAACAATAAATCCCACAAGCATTTTAATAAAATCCTGTGAAGTTGTCCAGGTTATTGCTGATAGTGATTCCACCACTTTAAAAACAAATCAGGGAAATTTTATTGCCAATAAAGTGATTTTTTGTACCGGATTGCAATCAGACCGAATTGCCGCAAAAGATGATTTAAAACTCGATTTGCATATTGTGGGTTTTAGGGGAGATTATTTTGAGTTAAAACCTGAAGCCGCACATAAAATCAACAATTTGGTATACCCTGTTCCAGACCCGAAATTTCCATTTTTGGGCGTGCATTTTACACGAATGATACAAGGCGGCATTGAATGCGGCCCAAATGCCGTTTTTACCTTTAAAAGAGAAGGTTACAACAGAACAAGTTTCGATTTAAAAGATACTTTTGAAGCGTTAACTTTTAAGGGAACCTGGAAATTATTCGGAAAACATTGGCGCAAAGGAATCGGTGAATACAAGCGTGCTTTTTCTAAGCGTTTGTTTGTAAAGGAATTGCAAAAAATGATGCCAACAATTACCGTAAATGACGTGCAAACCGCAAGAGCCGGCGTTAGGGCGCAGGCCATTGATTTTGATGGAAATATGATCGACGATTTTAAAATTATGAAACACAACGGCAATATTCATGTGCTAAACGCACCATCACCGGCAGCAACTTCTTGTTTGGCGATTGCCGATGAAATTGTAAATGTGGTTTTAAGTTAACTATATAAAATTGTTGATCTGTTTATTCTGTTACACGTTTATACGTTTAATCGTTTATTTGTTGAGTTGTTTAATATTTAAAATTTCATAATTCACGGTTTCCGTCCCAATAGCAATCCGCATCCTGAACTTCCCTGATTAGTGTTGACCGGTTTTTATTAATTTTTCGTTATCAAAAATAGTAAAAATTGGTTTAGGATTAAGTTGATTATTTAACCATTTATTTTCAAAATCTACAGGACTTAATTTACCAATATTATCAT
>JAUSOJ010000051.1 GCA_030656195.1 Lutibacter sp. | reverse complement strand
ATTTGTTATGGCTCGTTTCACCATCTAAAAAAAATAAGTATGAACAAAAAATACCGATTATACCAAGTTGTTCAGTTTTGCATATTGCAAAAGCACCACCGTTTTGGCGTCGTTAATTTCGCCTTTTGACACCATTGTTAAAGCCGTCTCAAAATCAATTTCAAGCACTTCAATTTCTTCGTGTTCGTCTTCCAAACCGCCGCCATCGCTTATTTTCATGGCATCGCTGTATTCAGCAACAAAATAATGTATTTTTTCGGTAACGGCTCCCGGGGTTGAAAACAATTCGAATACTTTTTTTGGATGGGTTATTTTAAAACCTGTTTCTTCTTCTGCTTCTTTGATGATGCAGGCTTCCGGATGGTCTTTATCCAACATTCCTGCACAAACTTCAATCATCATGCCGCTTGAATTTCCGTTTAAATAGCTTGGCATCCTGAATTGTTTGGTGAGAATTACTGTTTTTTTAGCTGGATTGTACAATAAAATCGCAGCACCGTCGCCGCGATCGTAACATTCCCTGCTTTGTTTTTGCCAGCTGCCATTGTTGGTTTGAAACTCAAAATCAACTTTATCAAGTTTGTAATGCGCTTTCGACAAATTTTTGATGTCAATGATTTTTACTTTCGGATTGTTCATTTATTATTTTTTAATCATCGCAATATGGGGAATATCGTCTTCTAAATAACCTTCGCCAACTTGATGAAATCCGTGCGATTCGTAAAACTTTTTTAAATACAATTGAGCCGATATTTTTATGGAAGTTTCCTTAAAATGTGTTTCAACAGCATCCATTGAATGTTGAAAAATGATGTGCCCATAACCAAATTTACGTTCGTTGGCAGCAACCACAACACGGCCGATACTTGCTTTTTCAAAATAATCGCCGGGTTTAAAAATTCGGCAATAAGCCACAATTTTATCGTTTTTAAAGCCAAAAATATGCAGCGCTTTCTCATCTTTTCCGTCGATATCCTGATACACGCAATTTTGTTCCACCACAAAAACTTCTGAGCGCAATTGTAAAATATCATAAAGCTCCTTGGTGGACAATTCAGCAAAGGATTTTGTTATAATTTTGAGCATTTTAATCTTGGATTATAATTTCTTTAAGGTCGTTTCTTCTGAACTCTGGCTGTAAATTACAGTGTTGGATATGAAATTTTTCCATCAACAATTTTTCAACTTCTTCACAAACCAAATCAAATTCCGATAACTTAATATCTTCGTTAAATTCTAAATGTGCTTCAAAATGTGATTCGTGATCGTTCAATTGCCAAATATGGATGTGATGGATGTTTTTTACTCCTGGAACTTTTTGCACCACCTCAACAACCTCTTTTATTTTGATGTGTGAAGGTGCAAAAAGCATCAATATTTTTAAGGAATCAATTAAAATACGCCAGCTCATAAAAATTAAATAAACCGAAATTATCAACGTTAACAAGGCATCAATCCAATAGATCTGATAATATTTCATCAGTAAACCTCCGATTAAAACAGCTACTGAGGTAAGCATATCCGACAATAAATGGAGATAAGCGCTTTTCATATTGATGTTACGTTTTGCGTCATTTTTTAACAACAAAACACTTAATCCGTTTGCGGCGATTCCTAAAATTGCCAGCCAAATCACCAAATCGCTTTGTATTTCATGAACATCCGAAAATCGCTTTATTGCTTCAAATCCCAAAAAAATACCAATCACAATTAAGGATACCGCATTAAAAAAAGCAGCAATTATTTCAGCTCTTTTATAGCCAAAAGTATATTCGAGGGTTTGCAGTTTTTTGCGCGTAAGTAAATTGGCCGCGTAACTGAT
>JAUSOJ010000045.1 GCA_030656195.1 Lutibacter sp. | reverse complement strand
CAATTTAAAAAATACATCCAAATGAAGTTCCACTATTTCCTTTTCTCCAACATATTGCTGAACAGGATATTTTGGGATGATGGCTCCTTCTTTCACAAAAATTGGCATACTGTCCAAATCTGCATCCACCCAAACCTCATTTCCGCCTATAACCAAACTATTGTCCCAGAAATTATACCAATTTCCTTCAGGAACATACATTCTTCTTCCTTTGGCATTTGGCTCGGTAATTGGGCAAGCCAATATTTTTTCACCAAATACAAATTCATCATTTCTGTAATGCGTATGCACATCTGCCTGATCATATAAAACCAAGGATTTCAAAATCGGAATGCCTTCTGTGGCATAACGCCAAAATGCAGTGTATAAATAAGGCAACAATTGATACCTGATTTCGATGAATTTTCTCACAATATCTGTAATGCTATCTCCAAAAGCCCAAGGTTCTTGGTCGCCATGGTCACCCGATGAATGCGTTCTGCAAAATGGATGGAAAATTCCCAACTGAATCCAGCGCGCGTAAAGTTCGCCATTAGGCTGTTCCGCAAATCCGCCAATATCCGAGCCAACAAAGGAAAATCCCGACATACACATTCGTTGCGCTTGTAAATTTGCAATGGTTAAATGCTCCCAGGTTGCCACATTGTCGCCTGTCCAAGTTGATGAATAGCGTTGTGTGCCAGCATAAGCCGCCCTAGTAATCACAAAAGGACGTTTAGGATAGGAAAATTTCTTTAATCCTTGGTAAGTGGCTCTCGCCATTTGCATTCCGTAAATGTTGTGCGCTTTTCTGTGGCTGCATTCATTTCCATCGTAATCATGTCTTACATCATCAGGAAAAGTTTTTCCCGGAACATCCATAATTGCGGGTTCGTTCATGTCATTCCACACGCCTTTCACGCCAATATCTTCGATGAGTTCTTTAAATAAACCCGACCACCATTCGCGGACTTCAGGTTTGGTGAAATCGGGGAAATAACATTCTCCCGGCCACACTTTTCCTTTCATATAAGGCCCATCGGCACGTTTACAAAAATAATCTTTGTCAAGTCCTTCCTTAAAAACACTGTAATCATTGTCGATTTTAATTCCCGGGTCAATAATAGCCACGGTTTTAAAACCATTATCAG
>JAUSOJ010000041.1 GCA_030656195.1 Lutibacter sp. | reverse complement strand
CATTTTTGAAGTCAAGTGTATGTGGATTTTTTACGATGTTCATGTTTAGTGAATCCATATAAATTGGAAAAAACAACACGTATTATACAATACTAAAATATTGCCAAAATGTTGCTGATGAAATGATTTTGGTCAATTTGGTCCGGTAAAAAAAATATTAATTTGTAATTTTTGGTGGTTTTTTTACTTCCATGCCAAATCCATTGTATGGTTATCATGCCACTTAAATTGGGTTCCAAATTGCTTTCCTTCTCTGTTCAAAACAGCATTAAGCCATAAAGCATCAGATTTAGAGGCATTGTGAAGCCTGAATTTTTTAGTTTCCATAGGAAATATTTTTAAGGAAATGAGTTCGCCATTTTCTTGATTTATTTCGGGAAAATACATCAAGCTCAATGCGCCTTTATATTGCTCCTGGCCGGCAATGCCCTCATAATCATTTATAAAATCACCGGCGCCATAAATAATCAGCTTGTTTTGATAAACTTCAATGCCCAATGGATGGTGTGAAGAATGTCCGTGAATAAGATCAACTCCAGCTTTATCGATTAATTCGTGCGCTAATTTTTGATGTTTCAACGGAATGTCATATCCCCAATTTTCGCCCCAGTGAACCGACAATATAACAATATCATTTTTTTGCTTTATTTTAGAAATGTCATTCTTTATCAAGCCAACAGCCATTTCATCATCATCAGGAAGCATATTAAGGCCAGGCACATTTTCTTGTGCAGCCCAGGATTTTGGAATTCCGCTGCTTTTTGCGCCATAGGCCAGCACAATTATTTTTCCATTTTGCAGCGGCAAGGTGGCTGGAGTGGCGGCTTCTATATCATTTATTCCCGCACCGGCAAAAGCAATACCCGATTTTTTCAGGATATTTAAAGTTTCTGTAAGTCCGGCGTGTTCCCAATCCAACGTATGATTGTTAGCCAAGGAACAAAAGTCGATTCCGGCTGCTTTAAGCACTTCCACATTTTTTGGATGCATGCGGTAATTAATTCCTTTTCCGGCCCAAGGTTTATGGTTGCTGGTAATGCTTGTTTCAAGGTTGATGATTTTTGCAGAAGCCGCCATTTTTTTCCAAATTCCAATAGCATCTCCCCAAATATAATGATAAGAAACAGGTTTTGGAATAGCGCCGTTTTTAATTTCTGCCAAACGCACATAATCTCTTGCGTCTTTTACATAAGATTCGTAAAGTTTAGGATTTACTTGATGCGGCAGTATTTGGTCAATTCCCCTGCCAAGCATCACATCGCCGCAAAGAAATATTTTTACAGATTGTGTTGCTGATTTATTTTGCAGATCCATGGAAGGATATTTGGTTTTTCTGATAAAGAGAAAGATGAAAATAAGAGAAATGAGCAGTAAATGCCATTGTGTTGTTTTCATAACTAAAAGGGGCATGAAAAATGAACAGCCATAATAAACAAAATAAATTGAATCAATTTTTTTAGGCCAATATGTTTTTAGCCATAATTGGATATTGATTTAATATATGGTTTCTAAATCTATGGGCTCAGTTCTGGCATCTCTATGCACATGATCTTGTTCATAATCATCATAATCAACTTCTTCTGCAACATTTTTTTTGGACTTCCTGCTGAAAGCATCCAGAACTAAAGATGACAATGCACCTACCAAACCAGGATTTTTTGTGATCAGGTTTTCAACACTCAGCATTAAAGCACTGCCGATGAAATTTTTGAACGGAACGCGCACAACTCCTTGAAACAGCAATTTAGATAAGTAACCGGCGCCAAAACCTACGGAGGTGGTTAACAAACTGTCTTTTATATTTTGGGAATCAATAGGCTCTTTAAATAGATTTTTAATCATATTTATTGGTTTTACACTCTCATAAGTCATGTAAAATAACTCTTTCAGCAATTTTTCATCTTCGGCCTTTTTAAACTTCAACAGTTTTATGGCGTCTTCAAGATCTGACAACGATTGTATTTTTTCCATAACTATTGCTGTTTTAGTATTTGTTTAACAATTGAATCGCCAACAGGTTTTTTAATCCATTTATAAAGAAAGAAATAAAACAGAATACCTATTACAAGGTAAAATGCTGCGACAATAAAAAATCCAATATATAAATTACCAAATATTTCGCTTAAAAAGTAGGCAATTCCAATACTCAATATAAGCATAAAGAAAAAAAACACCAACACCACAATGAGCCTTGAAATTAGCGAAGGAACAATGGTGGCGGTTGCCCTTAATAATTTGAATTTTATGAGTTCATAGTTCGTTTTGCCGTATTCTTCAATTTTCTCAAACAATAATTCAATTAAACTTTTTGAAGTGCTCATTTTTTTGCCTTTTAAATTGAACGTGAATTGAAAAATTATTTGACAATTAGGGGAAAATTAATTTTAAATTCCCCTAATTGTCAAATGCTTGTCTTTTTCATTTTTTGAGTTAATTGAAGATGTGATTATGCTTCAACTTCTTCGCCGTATTTATTTTTTTTAGCCATTCTTTCGGCTTCTTGTTTTGCTTTTTCAGTCACTTTTGCGGCTTCGTGCTTGGCTTTTTCAGTGAATTCTTCGGCTTTACGTTTTGCTTTTTCGGCCATGTCAGCAGCTTTTTCTTTTAGATCTTCGAATTTTTCGTTGATGTTTTCAATAAAATCATCATACTTTTCTTCTAAATCATCGGCAAACTTTTCCCCTTTTTTAATAATTTTTTTACGTGTAGATGAACCTTTATCCGGTGCAAACAAAATTCCCATAGTTGCCCCAATAGCCACTCCAGCCAATACGCCCAATAAGATATTTCCAGTTTTCATAATGTTGTTTTTTAAAATTTTAATTAATAATTTGTTTTGGTTTTAATAATCCGGACCTTATTTGTGGGGAAATAAAGTCCGAATTAAATCAGAAACTATTGTTACAAAATTTCAATCATTTTTGGTTTTTGTTTTTTAGTTTCCTCTCTTTTAGCAAGACTGAATTTTAAAATACCGTTTTCATATTTGGCTTTGATCTTTTCATCAACTACAGTTTCAGGAAGCTGTAAAGATTTTTCAAAAGAATTGAAGCTAAACTCTTTTCGGGTATAGTTTTCTTCTTTTTCTTCTTTTTTTTCAGATTTTTTTGCCATAATATTCAAGCAGCCATCAGCTATGTTAACTTCAAAATCCTTTTTATCGAATCCCGGAGCTGCAAGCTCAATTTCGAATCCGTCTTTTTTTTCTTTGATGTTTAAAGGTGGTTCGTTCATTCTTTTGAGCCAC
>JAUSOJ010000040.1 GCA_030656195.1 Lutibacter sp. | reverse complement strand
CTGGTTGAATTAAACCGAAGATTTGGTGATGTTTTACTGCCTGAAATTGAATTGGTGGACGTAAAAGAAAAGCATCGAAAAAAACGTATGACCGGCCATTTTTCCGACCGGTTGCTTGAAATGATCACGGAAGCGCTGGATCATAAGGAACAAGTCATTCTATTTCAAAATCGCCGGGGGTTTGCGCCGGTTGTGGAATGCGAAACTTGTGGTGTTTCGCCGCAATGCCCAAATTGCGACGTAAGTTTGACCTATCACAATTACAGAAAAGAATTGCGTTGCCATTATTGCGGACATCATCAGGCAATGCCACATAATTGCGGTGCTTGCGGCAGCGAAAAATTGAATACCAAAGGCTTTGGAACCGAGCAGATTGAAATTGAGTTGCTGGAACTTTTTCCAAACGCCAAAGTAGGAAGAATGGATTTAGACACCACGCGCGGCAAATTCGGCTATCAAAAAATTATAGGGCAATTTCAAGCGCAGGAAATAGATATTTTGGTGGGAACACAAATGCTTTCAAAAGGATTGGATTTTGCAAATGTGTCGTTGGTTGGCATTATGAATGCCGACAATATGTTGAATTTTCCCGATTTTAGAGCACATGAAAGAAGTTATCAATTAATGGTACAAGTTTCTGGCAGGGCAGGACGCGCAAGCAAAAGAGGTAAAGTCGCCATACAAACTTACAATCCGCACCATCAAATATTACAACAGGTTTCTACCAACAATTTTGATGAAATGTATAAAGAACAATTGGATGAACGCTGGCAATACCATTATCCGCCATTTTACCGAATTATTAAAATCACCTTGCGCCACAAGGATTTTAATAGGGTAGAGGAAGCCGCCATTTGGTTGGGAAAATCGTTAATCTCCATTTTCAAAGACGATATTTTGGGTCCGTCAACACCGGGAATTTCCAAAATCAGGAATTATTATATCAGAACAATCATTGTTAAAATCCCCCAAAAACAGTCGTTAATGGTGAGTAAAAATCAAATTCAAAGGGTGAAAAACGCGTTTCAGTCCATCAATGAATTTCGTTCTGTCAAATTCAATATAGATGTAGATAATTATTAAAGCTATTTTATTAAATTTACACTTGCCAATTAAGGAAATAACAGTATATTTGCACCCTTAAAAGTAAAAACTTAAATTATTAATTATGAATCATTACGAAACTGTTTTCATTTTGAATCCCGTTTTATCTGATGTTCAGGTAAAGGAAACAGTAAAGAAGTTTGAGGACTATCTTGTTTCTAAAGGTGCCGAAATGATATCAAAAGAGGACTGGGGCTTAAAAAAATTAGCGTACACCATCCAAAACAAAAAAAGTGGATTTTATCACTTATTCGAATACAAAGTTGCTGGAGAATACGTAGCTCCTTTTGAACTTGAATTTAGAAGAGATGACAGTATTATGCGTTATTTAACCGTTGCGTTAGATAAACATGCTGTTGCCTGGGCTGAAAAAAGAAGATTAAGAGACGGAAGTAAAGCAGTTAAAAAATAAGCGTTATGTCTATAGAACAACAAGCAAAAGGAGGAAAACAAGGTGATGTTCGTTACCTGACTCCGTTAGATATTGAAACAAAACAAGTAAAAAAATACTGTCGTTTTAAAAAGAATGGTATCAAATATATTGATTATAAAGATGCCGATTTCTTATTATACTTAGTAAATGAACAAGGTAAAATTTTACCACGTCGTTTAACAGGAACTTCATTAAAATTTCAACGTAAAGTGTCTGTCGCCATTAAAAGAGCGCGTCACTTAGCTTTATTGCCATACGTTGCAGATATGTTAAAATAAAAACAGCAAGGAATTATGGAAATTATATTAAAGCAAGACGTTGAAAACCTAGGGTTTAAAGATGATCTTATTACTGTAAAAAATGGTTTTGGACGTAACTATTTGATTCCTCAAGGATTTGCAGTATTGGCAACAAGTTCAGTAAAGAAAATGTTGGCGGAAACTTTAAAGCAACGTGCTTATAAAGAAGAAAAATTAATAAAAGACGCTACAGAAATTGCAGATGCAATTAAAGCATTGGATATTAAAATTACTGCTAAAACAGCCGATAACACAAAATTATTTGGATCAGTAAACAACCAAGACGTTGCAGATGCTTTAGCCGCTGCAGGTCAGGTGATTGAGAAAAAATACATTAAAGTTGATGGTGGTACTATTAAAAGAATTGGAAAATACAATGCTACAATTAGATTGCACAGAGCAGTGGTGGTAGAATTGCCAATTGAAATAGTTGCCGAACCAAAGCAATAAAAATTTATTTTATATTTGAACCGCCCAATCAGGGCGGTTTTTTTATGCTTATATTTTATGAAATACCAACAATTAACGAAAGAACAATTTTCCGCTTTACACAAGGAGTTTGCCGAATTTTTGGCAACACAACAAATTGACGCCAAAGAATGGCATAAAATAAAAATAGATAATCCTTCGATGGCCGAAGAAGAATTAAATATTTTTAGTGATGTGGTTTGGGAAGATGTTTTAACAAAAACGGAATATTTAGAACACATTTCTGAAAATCACATCAACCTGTTTAAATGCGAATCGGATAATATTTTCAGAATTTACATCAAATTAAATGATGAAAATAAAAGTTTTTTAAATGAAGCTGATTATCAATGGTTTTTGAAAAATCCGCTAAATGAACAGTTCGAATATTTTAAAGCTGAAAAAAAATACACAAAAGAGCGCAACCAGGAATTGTTTGAACTTATTGAAATGGGCAGCCAAATTTCAAAAGGCGCATTATTTAATGTTATAAGCAAATTAATTGATTAACTATTTTTACAACGCCAACAGAAGCTTTCTCGGCCAAAACGGTTAAATTTGAATACTGATTTTGTTGAATAAAAGGTTTTGGATCAATAAAGTAAATAGGAATTTCAGGTTTGGCACAATTAATCAAATGCGCTGCCGGATACACTTGCATGGAAGTTCCAATGATTATTAAAATATCAGCATCCGAAGTGATTTCAAGTGCTTCGTCAAACAAAGGAACGTTTTCCCCAAACCAAACAATATGGGGTCTAAGTTGTGAATTTTCTTCACAAAGATGGCCTAAATTCAATGCTTGTTTCCAGTCATAAATTAAGTTTGGATTTTTGGTGCTTCTCACTTTCAATAATTCGCCGTGCAAATGCAAAACTTTCGAATTTCCCGCACGCTCGTGCAAATCGTCCACATTTTGGGTGATAATGGTCACCTGATATTTATTTTCTAATTCCACCAAGGCTTTGTGGGCTGCATTTGGAAAAACTTCAAGCAATTGCGCCCTGCGTTTGTTGTAAAAATCCAGCACTTTTTCCCTATTTTTTTGCCAGCCTATTGGAGAAGCAACTTCCATAATATCATGACCTTCCCACAATCCGTCGGAATCTCTAAAAGTATTAATGCCACTTTCGGCACTCATTCCGGCACCCGTTAAAACAACTATTTTCTTCATATCGTTATTTATCAAAAGTAAAATTTTATCTTTGAAAAAACACCCAATTTAGATGTTAGATTATAAATTTATTGAATATTTAGAACAATTTGTATCAGAAAAAAGAAGAAATTTATTCAAAAAAGTTTTGGAAGAACGAACAAGGCATTTTACGGTGGCCATTGAAGATATTTTTATGCCGCAAAATGCAAGTGCTGTTGTAAGAAGTTGTGATGTTTTTGGGGTGCAGGATGTTCATATCATTGAAACAAAATACAAATTTTATGCTTCAAACCATATTGCCAAAGGTGCCCAAAAATGGCTGGATTTTTCTGTTTACAGAAGAAATGACAGCAACAATACGTTAGATTGCATTGCCGATTTACGTTCAAAAGGGTATAAAATAATTGCGACAACGCCGCACAATGATTCTTGTTTGTTGCAGGATTTTGACATTACCGAAAAATCAGCTTTCTTTTTTGGGGTGGAGAAGGCCGGACTTTCAAAAGATGTGATGGACAATGCCGATGGGTTTTTAAAAATACCGATGGTTGGTTTTACCGAAAGTCTGAATATTTCTGTTGCAGCAGCCATCATTCTTCAAAACCTGACCGAAAAATTAAAGAAATCTGAGGTAAATTGGGAACTGACTGAAATTGAAAAAGACGAAAAATACCAAGAATGGATGGAGAAATCCATCAAAAGCATTAAAAAAATCAAAGAAAACTATTATTCAAAAATA
>JAUSOJ010000038.1 GCA_030656195.1 Lutibacter sp. | reverse complement strand
AAAAGAAGGGTCGTAAAAGCATTTAAAATTCAGGAAAATCAAGCCATTTTAATTGCAGATCATATAAAGAAAACCAATTTAAAAACCATTATTTGCGGAGATTTTAACAATACCGCATTTTCCTGGGTTTATCATCATTTGAAAAAAGGCAAAAATGATGCTTTTGAAGTTGCAGGCAAAGGTTTTGGCAGAACCTACGATTATAAATTACCGGTAAGAATCGACTATATCTTGATTGATGACCTTATTGAAGTTAATAATTTTAAGACATACGATGTAAAATATTCAGATCATTTTCCCATTATGGCCCGCATAAATTTTTAAGACAAACTGATAAGTGTCAGTCCAAAAAAAATTATAATATCGTATTTTTCCACATCATTTAAAAAAACAAACTTTTCATGAAAAAAATATTTTTATTGCTGTTTTTAGGAACGTTCCTCTCAGGATTTTCACAACAAAAAACATTAAGTCTGGACGATGCCGTTTTAGGCTATCAAAAAGGGTTGAATCCAGCCTCATTAAACGACCTGAAATGGGTAAATAGTTCGAATAGTTACGTTTTTCAAAAAGACAATGCATTGATTTTTACAGATGCAGTTTCAAACAAGGTTACTAAAAATATTCCCCTTTCTGATCTTCAAAAAACCTATCCTGATTTGACGCGATTCCCGAGAATCATGGAAATATCCACGAATGAACTGGTTTTCTCCTATAAAAATTTTATTGAAACCTTCAATCATAGCAATTTATCAAAAAGTGCTTCCATTTCTTTTGATGAAACGGCAGAAAACAGGGAATACAACGCAAAAGCCAAGGCGATTGCTTACACCTTAAACAACAATTTATACATTGGAACTGCGGCAAACCCAAAAATTGCCGTGACAAACATAGAAAATAAAAACATTGTGTCCGGACAAGCCATTCACAGAAGTGAGTTTGGGATTGTAAAAGGAACTTTTTGGAGTCCGGCAGGAAATTATCTGGCATTTTACCAAAAAGACGAAAGCAATGTAACTGATTATCCTTTGGTTGACGTCACTGCCTACCCTGCTTCGCTTGCAAACATTAAATATCCAATGGCAGGCCAGGGAAGCGAAATTGCCAAAATTGGCATTTACAACCTTAAAACACAACAAAATGTATATCTTGACATCGATACATCTGATGAACATTATTTAACAAATTTATCATGGACACCCGATGAAAAATTTGTGTTGGTTGCAGAAATTAACAGAGGCCAAAATCATGTTTGGTACAACAGATACGACGTTTCAACAGGTAAAAAAGTGAATACCTTGTTTGAAGAAACCAATGAAAAATGGATAGAACCAGAGCACGATGCCGTGTTTTTACCCAACAGCAACAACAACTTTTTATGGTTTAGCGAACGAGATGGTTTTATGAATTTATACCATTACACCACCGATGGAAAACTGGTTAATCAAGTGACAAAATTCAATTGGGTAGTGACCGGGATTTTAGGTTTTGACGAAAGCGGAAAAAATATATTTATTACCGGAACCGGAGCTGACCCAAGAGAAATGCATGCATTTAAAGTAAATTTAAAAACCGGAAAACACACCAAACTAACAACTGCAAACGGAACACATTCCACGCAATTAAGCACCAACGGAAATTATTTAATCAATAACTACAGCAGCTTAACCATACCAACAAAAATTGAAATTGTTGACATAAATAAAGGGAAATCAACTTCCATATTCACTGCTGAAAATCCGCTGACGAACTACAATTTGGGAACTACGGAATTCGTTAATCTGAAAGGTAAAAACGGCACCGACTTGTATGCGAAAATCACAAAACCAGCAAATTTTGATGCCACAAAAAAGTATCCTGTTTTGGTTTATGTTTACGGTGGTCCACATTTGCAATTGGTCAAAAATTCGTGGCTGGCAGGTTCAAATTTATGGATGGTGGCTTTTGCAACCTTAGAAAATTATATTGTATTTACGTTAGATAACAGAGGCTCAGACAACCGAGGTTTCGCATTTGAAAGCGCTGTTCACCGCAATTTGGGTGATGCTGAAATGGAAGACCAACTTACCGGAATCGACTATTTGAAATCGCTAAGTTATGTGGACAGTAAAAGAATTGCTGTCAACGGCTGGAGTTATGGCGGATTTATGACCACCAGTTTAATGCTTCGCCATCCGGGTGTTTTTACCACGGCTGTTGCCGGCGGACCGGTAACCGACTGGAAATATTACGAAGTGATGTACGGCGAACGTTATATGGATACGCCGCAGGAAAACCCTGAAGGTTATAAAAAAGCAAAAGTTCACAATTACATTAAAAATTTAGATGGCAAATTATTGCTGATTCACGGCAGCGTTGATCCGGTTGTGGTTCCTCAGCACAGTATGACGTTGTTACAGGAAGCCGTAAAACAAAA
>JAUSOJ010000037.1 GCA_030656195.1 Lutibacter sp. | reverse complement strand
TACAATTTTGTTCATTCAGTGATTTTATATATGAGTTCCGAAACTTTTTTGGTAAGTTCCTTTCTGTGAAATTGGGCAATATTTTTTGAATCAGCCGTTAAATTTCCTTGCTTAAATTTAGCATATAAATTTAACATCGCTAATTTTAAAGTATGTTTATCTTCAAAATCAACCACCAAACCGCCTTCTGTTTCTTTTATTATTTCGGCCAAATCGCCATTTATTGGCGCAATTGCCAAAATTGGACGTTTTGCCATTAAATATTCAAATATTTTTCCGGTGATGATGCCTTTTGCACTTGGCACATTGTTTACGATGAGCAACAAAACCTGAGATTTTTTTTGAAATTCCACCACTTTATCATGAGTCACATAATCAATGATCTGCACATTTTTGGTGAGTTGGTGTTTAGAAATATCATTTATTACGGAAGCATCCGCCTTTCCTATCAACTTTAATTCAAAATCTGCAGCAAATTCAGCATTTTCAATAATAATTTCTGCCAAAACTTCCCATAACATTTTTGGATTCCTGTCGGCATTCATCAATCCAATATGCGTCATCGTAAATTTTGGGTCCAACTGAACATTTACATCTGAGAGGACTTCATCAAAACCATTTGTTACCGTAATTACATTGCTGTTAAACTTCATGAAATTCTCTTTCATGGTATTACCTACAACCAAAACGGCATCAGCATTTTTTAACACTTCATTTTCTAAAAAATGGTGTTCTTGTATGGCTTTATTGGTCAAAGGTAATTGTTGGAAATAATCAATTTCTGTCCACGGATCTCTAAAATCGGCAATCCACTTTATGTTGAGTTCCTTCTTTAAATTTAACCCAATTAAGTGCATACTGTGTGGCGGACCGGTAGTGATCACCATATCAATTTTGTTTGATTTTAAATACTTTTTTAAATAAACAGTCGATGGTTTTACCCAGAATTTACGGGCATCGGGAATAAAATAATTTGCGCGAATGTATTGCAGCATTTTACCAAATAAAGACGGATTCGGGTTTATAAATCCGGCACTTTCCGTTTTCTTTTTTCCGAAGAAAGCAAACAAATTATTGGGTTCCCAAATGGGTAATCTTAAAACTTCAATGCCTTGTGGAATGTCTTTAGCCAGCGATTCGTCTAAAATTGGGTATTTGGGATTTTCAACAGTATAAACAACGGGTTCAATGCCAAAATCCCTAAAATATTTCACAAACTTAAGCCAGCGCTGTACGCCAGAACCTCCCGCGGGAGGCCAATAATAGGTGATAATAAGCACTTTTTTCATCATTTACTTAAATTGGCATATAAAGCTATTAATTTTTCTGATGTTTTTTCCCAGCAAAATTCTTCTTCCACAAATTGTTTTCCGTTTTGTCCCATACGGACACATAAAGATTCATCCTTATATAATTTCAATACTTTATCCGCAAAATCTTGGGCATTTTTCTCCAAATGCACCAAACCGGAATTTGTTCTTTCTATTAAATTTTTCTGTGCAATGGCATCGCTCACCAAAACGGGTTTTGCAAAACTCATATATTGGAAAAGTTTGTTTGCGTAAGCCACATCATGCTGAATATTTCTGAGTAACGGTGAAATACAAACGGAGCTTGCCACAATATAAGAGGGAAATAAATCTACATTTTGCCAACCTTGAAAATCAACCTGATTTTCTAGGTTTAAATCAATGACTTGCTGCTTCAAAATTGGGTCGGTAGAACTAATGCCTACAATGGCCAACTTCACATTTGGGATCTCTTCCTTTAAAATAATCAATGATTCAATGACCGTTTGCAAACCTCGGCGCAGTCCGGTATCGCCCAAATATAAAATCACAAAGTCGTTTTTATAAGCATCAACAATCAAATTGTCAATTTTGGCCTCTTTATAAAACGACTGGTGCACCGTATTTGGAACCAATACAATTTTATTGCGGTCGATTTGCGTGCGCCCAACAACTTCTTCAATAAATTCTTGTGAAACCGTAATAATTTTGGTTGCTTTTTGTATAAATTCTTCTTCCTTCTGTTTCCACTTTTTTGGAGAAATCAATTGTTTTCCGGGAAATTTTTGAAGATGGGCATACAATTTCATAATCTCCGGCATATTGTCGTGCAAATCCAACACTGTTGGTAATTTCAAGGTTTTATTTGCCTTAAAAGCCGCTTCAGCAATTCTCATATCGTGAATGTGAATGGCTTCAATTTTATATTTCTTTAAAAAATGACCTATTTTCCAACCCATTAAATTCGAATAAAATGGAAAAGTATACGCCAAGGCCGATAATTTATATTCCAATTTATTGGATTGGTAACGCTTAACTTGGATATTCTTAATTGAAATGTCAGCCTCATTTTTTTTGTATTTCAAACAAAACAAAAAAACTTCATGACCTTTTTCAATTAAAGAAATTGCTTCATTTTCAACCCGTGGATCGGGCGGAAATGTTTTGTCTAAAATCATTCCAATACGCATAACAACTATTTTTTAAGCAAAAAATTAAATGACCTGATTTTTGGAAATGAAACTAAAACACTTAGCGCGTAATTTAAATTATTGGTCACTACTAAAAAAGCTAAAACGCTAAACATTAGGCAAGTAAATAAAAGTTGAATTCTTTGGCAAGTTATTGATTTAATTGTAGATAATCAATAAAAATAATGCTCAGTAAAAATAACTTTAGAGCAAAAAAAAGGTGCTTAATGCACCTTTTCCTCTTTCATAACTTATTTTACCCTTTTCAAATAATTTTCCTACAATTGAGTTGACTGATGCGAATGTACATGGTATATCTTTAAAAAAAAATACAACCTTTACAAGCGTTCAAATTTTATACATAAAAGTGCTTTATGACTTTATAAACGCTATATTTGATGTTTAATAGCTGTACTTAAATGACCAAGATTACCCTTATTTTAATTGCATTATTGCTATTTAGCACAACTTTATTTGCCCAAATTCCCGGTTTAACAAAATTTACCACAAATAATGGTTTACCAAGCAACACTGTTTATGACATTGTTCAGGATGAGCATGGCTTCATTTGGTTTGCAACGGATTATGGCGTCAGTAAATTTGATGGACTTACATTTAAAAATTTCACTGTTATTGACGGACTTCCGGGAAATGAAATTTTATCATTTTATAAAGATTCCAAAAATAGAATTTGGATGATTTCGTTTAACGGAAATGTTGGTTTTATACAAAATAATCATTTCTACAATAAGGATAATTTAGCTTTTTTAAGCAAATTGCAATTTCCTAAATATATTGATGATATTTTTGAGGATTCGAAAGGGAAAATATGGTTTTGCCAAAATTCAAATACCCTTAAAGTTCTTAATACAAACTTAAGTATTGAAAATTATTCAACTGTTAAAGATGATAAATTAAAATTCACCTCTTTTATTATTGAAGATAACCAGCAAAACGTTCGTCTATTGACTGCCTTTAGCAAAGACAAAAAAATTAATGTTATCACTAAACCTATCACAGAAAAATTTAAATCCCAAGAATGGGAAGCGTTTAATCCTAATATATTTCCCAATACTTCTATAGAGAAAATTATTAATAATTACGGGATGCTTCTTAGAAATGAAAATGAAATTATTAAAAATATTGCTAAATATTTAATGCATGAGAATAATAGTTTTCTGGCTAGAACCTATAAAATTGGAAAAGATTATTGGGTTACAAATTTAAATGAAGGCGTTTACATTTTTAATGAAGCTGATAATTACCAAAACCCTAAAATAACGCTAAAAAATACACAATCAACCCGTGCTTACATTGATTCTGAAAATAATATCTGGATTGGAACCCAATCCAATGGTATATTTCTTTTTCCAAATCTTAAAATCCAAGGAATTCAAATTGATGATGCCAAAAAAAACGATTTGCATTCGGTAAGCATATTTCAAAATAAATTGGTTTTGGGGAATGAACAAAACGAGGTGATCATTTTAAACAAAGAAACCTTACAAATAATTAAAACCCTAAAATTGGATGAAAATCCAAAAAGAATAAAACAATTAAAACCACATCATAATTCACTTTATATATTAAGCAATAACAACATCGACTTATTAAATTCAGATTTAAAACTTGAAAGCGTCAAAGATATGTATGATGCCGATTTTTTAAAAAGCAATTTAAAAAACTTTAAATCACTTTCAATTTTGGGTGATGATATTTATACCGCAAATTCCAATGGAGTTGCAAAAATTAAAAGCACCTCATTATTGATTGAAAAATTATGGGATAAGCGAAGCACTTCCATTTGTTATGTTGGTAATGACAGCCTTTATATTGGCACCACCAAAGGTTTATACATCCAAAACAAAGGTGAAACCAAAAAATTTGATCTTGGTGAACAATTTAATGAAAGCATTATTTATTCTTTAGAGAAAACCGCAAGAGGATTGTTGGTGGGATCGAATACTTATGGATTGGGAATTTTAAAAAACGGAAAATTTAAAACTATTTCAACTGAAAATGGCCTGTTAAGTAATTACATAAAATCTATTTTTACGGATGCGAAAAACAATATTTGGCTTTCAACAAATTTAGGTTTGAACCGTCTTGAGCTTGATGCAAACAATAATTTGGTTAACCTTAAAACTTATACTATTTCGGATGGATTGTACAGCAATGATGTTAGGGCTTGTTACGTTGATGAAAATAAAGTGTATGTAGTAACTTCAAACGGATTGAACATCATTGACATTTCAAAGGAAGAAAATGTAATATTGGCCCCGAGAATTCATATTAACGAGATTTTATTGAACAATAATATTATTGAAAAAACAAACCATCAAATATTTGATTATCAATCCAATAACATTCAATTTAATTTATCCGGAATTTCATTTAAAAGTTTGGGAAACATCACGTTTAAATACCGATTATTAGGGTTAGAAACAGATTGGATTGAAACCAAAAACAATACGGTAAGATATTCCTCATTACCGCCAAACCAGTATACTTTTGAAGTAAAAGCCATCTCAAAAAACAATTTGGAAAGCATAAATTCATCCATATTTTCCTTTCAAGTAAAACCACCAATTTATAAAACCTGGTGGTTTATAAGTATTGCCATTTTAATCTTGTTATTATTCATTGCTTATTTATTTTACAGAAGAAATTTGAAAATTAAACAAAATGAAAAAATCAAAGAAAATATTTCCAATCTGCGTTATAAGGCTTTAAATGCACAAATGAATCCACATTTTATCAATAATTTATTAGTGAACATTGAAAATTTGGTAAATAAGGGAGAAATGGAGGAAGTAAAAGGCAGTTTGGGTAAATTTGCCGAATTGGTGAATTTAATACTTCAATCAACCAAATCCAATTTAATCAATTTAACCGATGAAATTGAAATGGCCAAATTGTATTTGGAACTTCAAAAATTAAGATTCCATAAAAATACCACTTTCACCATAAATACCGAATCTATTTCCCAGGAAGAATTGGAAAATATTTTAGTGCCGCCAATGATTTTACAGCCAATCATTGAAAACGCATTTAAACACGGCTTTAGAAATGGCGATAAAACGAATTGTATTTGCATAGACTTTAAAATTGAAAATGATGAATTTCTAATCTGTGAAATTATAGACAACGGCGTGGGAATTCAAAAAAATAAAAATTCTGCTACATCAAGCAGTTCCGGAATCTCATTTTCCAATATTAATGAACGTCTTCAATTGATTAATGATGCTAAAAATGAAGAAAATTTGGTCATTATTTCAAATGTGACAGATGAATTCAATACCTTAGTAGGGTTAAAAGTGACCTTGAAAATTCCCTTAATAAGTTTTTAAATATTTTTATGATAAGTGCCATTATTATTGAAGACGAGAACGCTGCATACCAGCATCTTAAAAAGATTATAGAAAATAATTACAGTTCCGAAATTACGATAGTTGGCCACGAAACTGGTGTTGAAAAAGGAATTAAATTGATAAACGACCTAAATCCGCAATTGGTGTTTTTAGACATCCAATTGCACGACGGTGATGGTTTTGAAATATTGGACCACTTTTCAAATTCTTCCTCATTTGAAGTGATTTTCACCACTGGACTAAAAGATTACAAAGAAAAAGCAATGGATTATTTTGCTTTTTATTATCTGAATAAACCGATACAAGAAGATCAATTAATTGCTGTTGTGGATAAATTTTTATCGAAACAAACCGCTTTTAATTCCGATAAATATCTTGCTTTTAAACATCAGATGGAAAACAAAAATCATAAAATATCCCTTCCGATGAATAATGGAGATTTTACGATTGTTGACATAGATGATATTTTATACTGTGAGGCCGACGGAAGTTACACCAACTTTTATACCACTGACAATAAGGTTTATACCACTTCCAATAATTTAAAAAAAGTGGAAAACATTTTAATGCAGGCCACTTTTTTTAGAATACATCGCTCTACGCTTTTAAATCTAAAGCACGTTGTTCAATTTAACCATACAGGTGAATTGGTACTCTCAAACAAAAAAAAGCTGCTGGTTTCTTCAAGAAATAAAACAAAT
>JAUSOJ010000042.1 GCA_030656195.1 Lutibacter sp. | reverse complement strand
CCTTTTGACTTTGCAATATCTTCAAGCGGAATTTTCCTGTCGGTATTTTGAATGATATAAAGCTTTAAACCTGAATTTACGCCTGTGCTTTTTACCACAAAATCATCCGGACGAAGGATATCATTTTCTTCCACATACCTGGCAATCAGTTCAATAAAAGGTTTTCCGTATTCGTTTGCTTTACCTTCACCAAGACCGTAAATGTTTTTCAATTCATCCATGGTCATTGGATATTTCAACGCCATATCTTCCAATGAGGGTTCCAGCAATACGGCATATGGAGGCACGCCATTTTTCTTTGCTACGGATTTTTGTAATTCCTTAAGCATTTTAAGCAACACTTCATCTGCAGAAGCTCCGCTTCCGTTAACATTTGCTAAAATTGAGGCATCAGTGGTTTCATCATAAATATGGTCTTCAGTCATCATAAAAGAAGACGGATTTCCTATAAAATCAGTTCCTTTTTCCGTAATTTTTATAACGCCATATTGTTCAATTTCTTTGTTGATGAAACGGGCAACCAATGCTTGTCTGATCAACGCCATCCAATATTTTCCGTCGTGTTCTTTTCCACAGCCAAAAAATGGTTGTTCATCCGTTTTATGGGATTTTAACTGGGCATTTACTTTTCCGGTCAAGGTGTTTACAAGGTCTTTTGCTTTATATTTCTGGTAGGTTTTTACAACAACTTCCAGCAACATTTTCAATTCATTTTCAGCTTCGTGTTTTTTCTTCGGATTGATGGCATTATCGTCCATCAAGGCACCCAAACCATTTACTTCGTCAAAATCTTCTCCAAAATAATGCAATAAATATTTTCTACGCGACATAGAAGTTTCTGCATACCCAACCACTTCTTGCAGCAAAGCGTTTCCAATTTCCTGCTCTGCAACCGGTTTTCCTGATAAAAATTTCTCCAGTTTTTCAATATCTTTGTAAGAATAATAAGCCAAACAGAATCCTTCACCACCATCTCTTCCTGCCCTTCCGGTTTCCTGATAATAGCTTTCCAAACTTTTAGGAATGTCATGATGAATCACAAAACGAACATCTGGCTTGTCAATTCCCATTCCGAAAGCGATTGTTGCCACCACCACATCCACATCTTCCATCAAAAACATATCTTGGTGTTTCGATCTGGTTTTTCCGTCCAATCCAGCGTGATAAGGAACAGCTTTTATGCCATTCACCTGTAAAACTTGTGCTATTTCTTCAACTTTTTTCCTGCTTAAACAATAAATAATACCCGATTTTCCCTGAAATTGGCGAACAAATCGGATAATATCAGAATTTATGTTTTTCGTTTTTGGACGAACTTCATAAAATAAATTAGGACGGTTAAAAGAAGCTTTAAACGTGTTTGCATTAGACATGCCCAATGTTTTAATAATGTCTTCCTGCACTTTTTGGGTTGCAGTTGCCGTCAATCCAATCAATGGCACATTGTCTATTTTTTGAATAATGGTTCTCAGGTTTCTATATTCAGGCCTGAAATCGTGTCCCCATTCTGAAATACAATGCGCTTCATCAATGGCAACAAAAGAAATATTTTGATTTTTTAAAAAGTCAATATATTCTTCTTTTATGAGTGATTCCGGAGCAACATACAATAATTTTGTAATTCCTTTTTCGATATCACTTTTAACCAAAGTCACTTCGGTTTTATTTAAGGAAGAATTCAGTACATGGGCAATTCCATGTTCTGCTGAAATGCCACGAATGGCGTCAACCTGGTTTTTCATTAGTGCAATTAAAGGAGAAACCACAATGGCTGTTCCTTCTTTAACCAATGCGGGAAGTTGGTAGCATAACGATTTTCCGCCACCGGTTGGCATAATCACAAAAGTGTCATTTCCTTCAATAATGCTCTTTATTACTCCTTCTTGCAGTCCTTTGAATTTAGAAAATCCAAAATATTTTTTCAAAGCCTCGTGTAAATCAATCTCTTTACTGTTCATTATCACTTCTAAATTATTAATACGCATTTAAATCAGCAACTAAAAAATGAGATGTTAGTTGCACATTTAATAAATTTTACAAAATTTGACTTTTACTTTTTTATTAGCAGTTTATTCAATTTCTAATTAAATAAATATATTTTTGTTTAAAATTAAAGATAAAACTTTTTTTTGTTTAAAATCATAATCTTTTGAAAAATAAAAATACAATTATTGAGAACGCAAAGCAGACAATTTTAATTGAAAGCAAAGCGATTGCGAATTTAGTGAATTTTCTAGATGAAGATTTCGAAAATGCCGTAAATTTTATACATCTGTCTAAAGGAAGGGTTATTGTGACCGGAATTGGCAAAAGCGCAAACATCGCAACTAAGATTGTTGCAACGTTAAACTCCACTGGAACCCCAGCAATATTTATGCATGCAGCCGATGCAATTCACGGCGATTTGGGAATTATCCAAGAAAATGATGTGGTGGTTTGCATTTCAAAAAGTGGAAATACACCTGAAATAAAAGTTTTATTGCCATTAATTAAAAATTATGGTAACAAAATAATTGCAATTACCGGCAATCCCGAATCGTTTTTAGCTACAAATGCCGATTTTATGTTGAATTCTTTTGTTGAAAAAGAAGCCGATCCAAATAATTTAGCGCCAACATCAAGCACAACTGCACAATTGGTTATGGGTGATGCTTTGGCCATTTGCTTATTGAAGCTCAATAATTTTTCAAGCAAAGATTTCGCAAAATACCATCCGGGTGGCGCATTGGGAAAAAAACTGTATTTGAGGGTGAGTGATTTAATCGGAAAAAATGAAATGCCTCAAGTTGCACCTACAACACCTATTAAAGATGTAATTATAGAAATTTCAAAAAAACGACTGGGGACCACCGCAGTTGTTGAAAATAATAAAATTGTTGGCATTATTACCGATGGAGATTTAAGGCGAATGTTGACCAATTCACCCGATATCAGTAATTTAGTCGCTGAAAATATTATGGGTAAAAACCCGAAAACAATCAATGTTGATGCGATGGCCATTGAAGCTCTGGAAACCATGGAAAATAATAAAATTTCCCAAATTTTGGTTGAAGACAATTCGGTATACATAGGTGTCGTACATTTGCACGATCTAATTAAAGAGGGAATTTTCTAAAATGAGAAAAAAAATAGCCGAGCCTGAAAAAGACATGTCTTTTTTAGACCATGTTGAAGTATTAAGATGGCACTTGGTGCGCTCTAGCGCTGCAATATTTGTGTTTGGAATTATCGCATTTTTGATGAAGGATTTTCTGTTCAACAAAATAATTTTTGCGCCAAAAGATCCTAATTTTTGGACATATCGCGCATTTTGCAGTGTTTCGAGATTCTTTGGTACAGAAGGTTTGTGTATCGATGATATTCCGTTCACATTTCAGAGTTTGGAAATGGCAGAACAATTTAGCGTGCATATTTGGGTATCTATTACCGCTGGATTTATTATGGCTTTTCCTTTTATTATCTGGGAAGTCTGGAGATTTATAAGT
>JAUSOJ010000028.1 GCA_030656195.1 Lutibacter sp. | reverse complement strand
TATTTTTTAGATACTTTATGCGGCTTGCGCTTTATAAAAAGATTAAATCGCACTTAAAAACTTCGGCTTTTGTTTTGTACAGCTTGGTCACTGAATCTACAAAGACAAACACATAATTCCCCATTAAAATCAAGATAAACGACCCTGAAAGCCCAGGCAATGTCATTCCGGTAACGCCTATTATTCCGCAGAAAAACACAAACCACAGGTTGTCATTTTCTTTGGCCGGACTCATAAAGCTAATGGCAATACCAATGGCGATTCCAATGGCCATCGCTATAAAATTGCTTCGCCTCCAATCTTTAAAATCTTTTGAAATATAGTAGATTGATCCAACAATCATCCCAAAAAATGAACTCCACACGTAGAGTTCATAATGTCGTAAAAAGTAATCTAAAATTAATGAAACGCTAAAATAACTAAAAACACTTCCGCCCATAACGAGCAATAAAAAAGTGCCGTTTACGTAAAAATAAAAACTTTTAAACCGCCCATTGATCAACAATAAAAAAGCTTTGTAATTTATTTTTCTGAAAGAATAGATCAACTCTTCATAAAAGCCAAACACAAATGAAACCATGCCGCCCGAAACGCCGGGAACTTTGTTTGCCGCACCCATAGAAAGTCCTTTAATAAAAAGGAAAATCTTGTCGGTAAAGCTGCGGTTTCTTGCCATAAATTATGCTTTATTAGAAATATTGGCCAGTTTTTCCAATAATAAAATTACTGCAATACCAGTGATTGCCAAAATTGTGGCCATCATTAATTGCGGATCTCCATCATAAGAAAAAGGCGAAACACTTTGTTCATTAAAAGGTATCTTAACGCCGTGAGAATTTACACGCCAGGTAAGCGTTTCTTTCCACGGCCAAATTTTGTTTAATGAGCCCAAAATAAAACCCGTTAGTACCGCCAAGGTATAATTTTTATGATGGTCGAATAACCACCTTAATATTTTTGAAAAGGACAACAATCCGATCACAGCGCCAATAGCCACAACACCAATTAATTTGAGATCCCTATTGTGAATGGCATCTAAAACAGGTTTATAGGCGCCCAAAAGCACCAAAATAAAAGAACCTGAAATACCTGGTAAAATCATAGCGCAAATAGCCAAAGCTCCCGCAAAAAAATAAAATATAAGTGAGGAACTTTCTGAAATTGCAGGGTGTAAAGTAGTGATAAAATAGGCTGCAAATGCACCTATTATAAATAAAACGATAATTGGAGCATTCCACTTTTCAATTTGTTTTCCAACAAATAAAATACTTGCCAAAACCAATCCAAAAAAGAAAGACCAAACCAAGATTGGCTTGTTTTCCAACAACCAGGAAATTAATTTTGCCAGGGAAATAATGCTGATAAAGATCCCCAACAACAAAGCCAACAGAAAATTACCGTTTATGGCTTTCCAGGCGGCTTTAAAACCTTCCTTTTTTAACAATTTTAAATTGGCTATATTGATGCCACTAATTGACGATAGCAACTCTTCGTAAATACCTGAAATAAAAGCAATTGTTCCGCCAGAAACACCGGGAACCACGTCGGCTGCACCCATGGCAACACCTTTTAATGAAATAATGAAGTAATCAATAAATTTTCTTTGTTGCATTTGTCGTTAAAAGTTAATAGGCAAATGTAACATTTTATCCTGAAACGAGCATTTCAAATTTTGAAACACAAAGAAATAATTAATAACGAACTACAACTGTTGCCGCTAAAAAAAAATAAAATTTAAACAGATGAAACGAGCCATAACAAATTTTGATACACACAGAAACGATTAATGGCGAACAGCAGCTGTACCAATAAAAAATAAAATATAAACAGATGAAATTTATTTGAATTGCGCTATTATATCCTTTACTTTTTGAAGTTTATAAACTTCGGGAAAAAGTTCTTTAATGATAGAATGATACTCAAAATCAATGGCCAGTGCGTCTTTTAAATGCATCGCTCCTTTTGGGTAATTTTTGAATTTAAAATACAAGCTCGCCAGTCTGTATTCAATCTCCGCAAAATCGTCAAAATACAATTTGGCTTTTAACAAATTGGTCAATGCATCTTCATATTCTCCTAAAAAACACAAAACATCACTCAACCCAACCCAAATCACCAAATCCAAATCCTGCAATAAAATACATTGTTGAAACGCAACAACAGCTTCTTCAAAATAGTTGAGTTTTAAAGTGATTTCAGCATATTTTCTCCAATATATTGAATTTGACTCATCAATCTCAATGGCTTTATTCACGTAAAATAAGGCCTTGTCATATTTTTTTCCTTTGATGTGCAAATTGGCAATGGCAATCCAGCCTTTATCCAAAAGCGGATCTTCCTGCACTGCTTTTTTATAATATTTTAAGGCTAAAGTCGATTTTTTTAATTTTTCGTAACATTCTCCGATCCTAAAAAACACGAATGAAGTTGGATCATCAAATTTTATGGTAATCTTGTAATTTTCTATGGCCTCTTCAAAACTACCCAGTTCTTCCAATGTTTTGGCCTTTTCAAGGTAAGCGCCCACAAAATATTCATCAATCAATACGGCAAAATCAAAAGCACGCAACGCTTCAGTGTAATTTTCAACAATAAAATATTGTCGGCCCAATTGGTGCCATGCAATTTCACTGTAAGGATCTTTATTGATGTAGTCATTCAAATATTCGGTTGCTTCCAAATGCTTATTTTGCATATCAAAGCAATAAATCACATTATAAAGTGCGGAATAATCTTCAACATCGGCTTCCAGACACTTTGAAAAATTCAGCAAAGCTTCATCAAAATCATCCAAATACAAATATTCCATACCAATCAGGTTATGAATATCAGCTTCATCATCTGTAAATTTCAAGGCAATTTTCAACAAGGATATCGCTTTAAAATGATTGTCTTTTTTTGAGAAAATACTTGCCTGCTGCACATAAATTTCATCGTTGGCCGGTTCTATGGCCTGTAATTCTTTTAACAGCGCCGTCGCCTTTTCATATTCTTCGTCAAAAATCATTAATTCGGCTTGCAATAACTTTAACATCACCGAATTTGGGTGTTGCTTTAGCCCTAAATTGATTGCTTTTTTCGCCAAAGAATTTTTTCCTGAATCCAAATAATAATGCACTATTTCTTCGAACTCAACCGAGTCGAAAAAATAAACACTATTCGTTTTTAGCATTGATTCAAACTTTGATAGCGATATGTTATTTTCTTTTGGGGTTAAATCCATCATAAAATTTGCAAATTTAGCGTCACATTAAAATTACGGGAACAAAGTAAGATATTAAAAATAACTTCTAAATGTTTTTAACATATTAATTAACAAAATGCTTTATATTTGTATTCCAAACAATGTTTGGTACATCATGAGTAAAAAAATACTGCTTAGCTCAAAAGAAATTCACATCATTTTACACAGGTTGGCTTGTCAACTCATTGAGAATCACACCAATTTTGAAAATACCGTTTTGATAGGCATTCAGCCAAGAGGAACTTATCTGGCCGAACGCCTGGTCTCTATTTTAGAGAATGATTACCACATTCCAAGCGTGAAACTGGGCTTGCTGGACATCACTTTTTATAGAGATGATTTCAGACGCAGGGAAACGCCTTCGGAAGCAAACAGAACCAATATCAATTTTATTGTTGAAGATAAAAAAGTGGTTTTTATAGACGATGTGCTTTTTTCAGGAAGAAGTATTCGTGCCGCACTCACTGCGATTCAATCGTTTGGAAGACCTTCAGAAATAGAACTTTTGGTATTGATTGACAGAAGATTCAGCCGCCATTTACCCATTCAGCCAAATTACAGAGGAAGCCAGGTCGATGTTTTTGACGAAGAAAAAGTAACGGTTCACTGGCAAGAAAAAGATGGTAAAGATGCCGTATATATTGTAAATAAATAATTCACTATGAGTCAGTTAAGCGTAGAACACCTTTTAGGAATAAAACATATAAACAAGGCTGATATTGATTTAATATTTAAAACAGCCGACCATTTTAAGGAAGTGATTAACAGGCCCATTAAAAAAGTGCCATCGCTTCGAGACATCACCATTGCCAACCTGTTTTTTGAAAACAGCACCAGAACAAGGCTTTCCTTTGAACTGGCAGAAAAAAGATTGTCTGCTGATGTGGTAAACTTTTCGGCAAGCCAGTCTTCCGTCACAAAAGGCGAAACCCTTATTGATACCGCCAACAATATTTTATCGATGAAAGTTGATATTATTGTCATGCGGCACCCGGCTGTTGGCGCCTGTGATTTTTTATCGCAGCACGTAAACGCTAAAATTGTGAACGCCGGCGACGGCACGCACGAACATCCAACGCAGGCATTGCTAGATTCATTTTCCATCCGCGAAAAATTAGGAAGCGTGGAAGGCAAAAAAATTGTGATTGTGGGCGATGTTTTGCATTCACGTGTGGCGCTTTCAAATATTTACGCCTTAAAATTGCAAGGTGCCGAAGTAAAAGTTTGCGGACCTAAAACGCTCATCCCAAAATATATTCAAAATTTGGGTGTAAGTGTTGAATATGACATTAAAAAAGCGTTGGAATGGTGCGATGTTGCCAATGTGTTACGTGTTCAAAACGAGCGAATGGAAATTAATTATTTCCCGTCAACCAGAGAATATGCGCAACTTTTCGGTATCAATAAACCGCTGCTCGACTCATTAAGCAAGAAAATATTAATTATGCATCCGGGGCCAATCAACAGAGGCGTGGAATTGACAAGCGAGGTTGCCGACTCCGCTGACCAGTCCATTATTTTAAACCAGGTAGAAAATGGCGTGGCCATCCGAATGGCAGTTATTTATTTATTGGCGCAACAAATTGAACGAAATTAGTTATGGTTGTCACTAAAACAGAAGCATACACGCACATAAAACCAACCCAAGATTCAGTAGGCCAGTTCTTTGCGGAATTTAAAGAAAACTTCAAAGAATTTAAGGGGGAACACCTTATTATTGATTTTTCTGAGAAAATTAACATAGAAATTAAAGAAATTTTATTATTTTTGAAGCTGAGTGTACAACACAGAAAAATTGGTACAAGTTTTGTGCTTGTTTGTGAGGGTATATCGATTGATGATTTACCGGACGAATTAAATGTTGTTCCAACGTTTAACGAAGCTTTAGACATCCTTGAAATGGATGCCATTGAACGGGAATTAGGATTTTAAAACCAATTGGCTTATTGATGAAAAAACTACTTTTAATTACTTTCTTACTGTTTTTCTCATTTTCTTTTGCGCAACAATCCGAGAAAAACAATGTGGATCCGAGCAAAAATATTCCACAGGTAACGCTTCTGTCTGTTTCCGCATATCCAAATCCGTTTATTTCAGACACCAATATCAATTTTAAATCTGTAAAAGCGCAAACCGTTGTGTTTTCAGTAAAAAATTTGTTGGGAACAACGGTTTATGAAGAGCAAATAAATGCCTCTTCAGGCAATAACGCCATTGCTTTCAACCGAAATAATTTAACCAAAGGCATGTACATTTATTCTTTACAAACTGATGTTGAAATTGTCTCCAAAAGATTGATTATTAAATGAGTTTGAAACTCACGATTTTAGGATGCCATTCTGCAACACCACGCGTAAATGCCCACCCAACAGCACAATTTTTTGAAATTAAAAACCATCATTTTTTAATCGACTGCGGCGAAGGCACGCAAGTGCAATTGCGCAAATACGGCGTTAAATTTTCCAAAATTAAACACATATTCATTTCCCATTTACACGGCGATCATTTTTATGGATTGGTGGGATTAATTTCGACATTCAGGTTGCTGAACCGTGAAGCTGAATTGCATATTTACGGGCCAAAAGGCATAAAAGAAATTATTACATTGCAGTTAAAACTCTCCAATTCCTGGACACAATATCCTTTGCTTTTTCACGAGTTAAACGCAACCGAAAGCGAGCTTATTTTTGAAGACGCCACAGTTGAAGTGCATACCATTCCTTTAGATCACCGGATTTATACAAACGGCTTTTTATTTAAGGAAAAACTGGGGGAACGCAAATTAAATGCAAACGCCATCGCAAAACACAAAGAAATTGAAATTTGCGATTACCAAAATTTAAAAAACGGGAGGGATTTTATTTTGCAAAACGGACAAGTCCTAAAAAACGAAACACTCACTTTTGATCCCGCTTTGCCTTTGTCTTATGCATTTTGCAGTGACACCGCTTATTATCCCGAAATTGTGCCTTTAATAAAAAACGCCACCTGCTTGTACCACGAAGCCACTTTTTTGAAAGACAAGGAAGCGCTTTGTATCACCACAAAACATGCTACCGCAGCGCAAGCCGCCCAAATAGCGCAACTGGCAAATGTGAACCAATTGATTATTGGACATTACAGTGGCCGATACCAAAACAAAGAAGACTTTAAAATTGAAGCCCAGGCATTTTTTGAAAACACCCATTTGGCTTTAGAAGGAAAAGTTTTTGAGATAGGGTGATGAGCTTTTAAAGCACTTTTTACTATTCAAATCAATTTAGTAAAACACAAAAACTTTAACGCATAAAAAAGCCTCCCTTTTTCAAGGGAGGTTTTTAATATTTTGTTTTTTACTGACTATATATCTGAAAGTGTGTAAGTGATTGTTATTGGAGCTGCATCAACTAAATCAACATATCTTAAAGCTGAGTAATTAGTTGCAACATCATCAAGGTAATTAAGTTTGTAAGTTAAGTTACGACCTTTAGATGCTCCGCTTCCAGTGTATGTACTTCCAATTCCAGTAACAATACTTTGTGGGGCAGTTGATAAAGTAAGCTCACCTGAAGCTGTACCCAAATTACCTGCGCCTCCTGTAGCATTTGCACCAGCTACAACTGTTAATTTTAATCCAGTTGGAACATTGCTGGAAAGTGCAACAGAAATGTTTCTTGTTGAAGTACCTTTAACAATAGAAGAATAGTTCATAAAAATTGAAGAGTCAGTTACATTATCAAAAGTCATAGCTTCACCTGCTACTGTTGGTGCGGTTCCTGCTAAAGTAATAGCAGTTCCTGTTGAAGATTTAAGAGCCAATAAAGCAACTTCTTGAATATTGATGTTTACATCGTGAGAAGCTGATTTTGTAGATATTTGAACTATATTTTGTCCAAAAGATGCATTGGCTGATAAAACGATTACTGAGGCGAATAATAAATTTTTTAAGTTCATTTGAGGTTTGTTTTTTTAAATTGTTGTTTTGTTATTTATTTTTTGTTTTGTTATTTCTTATTGATGGTACAAATGTACGTTAGCATCAAAGCTTATATTTCAAAAATTAGGCAGGTAAACGTTAAGTGTCGGTGAACGGTAGGATTCTTAAGATGAATACATTTAACGGCAGATAGAAAGGATGAAATTAGAGAAGATCGTTTAGGATATTAAAAGTTAGCTATTAAATATTAGAAGTTTTATTCGCGGTTAAGCATAGCCATCGACTCAGGGTAATACGGTGGTTGAGAGATTTGAATTGTTTGTTGGGTAATTTTAGAAAAACAACAAGATTAAAGGCCAAAGTGATTTTTATGTGAAACAATTCAACTTATCAACAAATCAAAGTATCAACGCATCAACATATCAACGTATCAACGTATAAACAAAAAAGAAAAACACCACCCTAAAAATTGTCTTTAGGAATAGTGTCTTTTTCTATTTGGGAATGTAAAAATATTTTAATTGTCGGATAGCGTGTAGTTGATCACCAAGGTATTGTTTTGGTTAAAATCTAAATTGGCATAAGCGTTTGGTTCATCGCTAAGTTTTAGGCTGTATTGCACATTGTTGCCTTTATTGGCACCTGCACCGGTATAAGCGCTTCCGATATTGGTGATAATGGTAAGCGGATTTGAAGTAAGCTCTTGCGTGGTGCTGATTGGTTCTCCCATTTCTCCGGCACCGGCGCCCATATCTTTCGCCACTTTAACGTAAAGTTTTACGCCGGCAGGAATGCTGCCTTCAGAAATACGAATACTGATATCACGCCCTGGTTGTGATTGAGAACCTATAACGGAAGAATAGTTGATCCAAACGCTGTTGTTGGTGTCTTCCATATTGATGGCTTGACCGGCTTCAATTACAGAAGTATTTCCCAAGTTGATGTTAGCGTCTGAATATACATTGATTAAAGCAACTTCTGGTATTGATAAATTTATTTTGTGGCTGCCTTGATTGACTTGAGCGCATAAATTGCCAAACACTAATAAAAATAAGAACAGGGCTATATTTTTGCAGGTTGTGGTCATTTTTTTGGCTTATGGGGAATTCCTTTTTGGGAATTTATATTTGTTTTTATTAGCTCTTCTAAAAGTACGAACAATAAACCGATAAGCAATAGAAAAAAGAATTTATTTTACCATTTGTTAATAAAAATATACCATTCATTGTTATTTTTATACCATTTATTTATTTTTACATCGTTTTTGTGGCGACAAAAAACAGCAACAATCACATAAAACCGTCATCTTATACATAAAGTTACGCGTTTTATTTTGAAAAAAATACTGGAATTTTTAAAAAGACAAGTCTGTTTTTAGATTAAGCAAAAGAAATCTTACAAAACTATATGATAATAAGGAGAAGCATTTTTGATTAAAAATGCTGAAACAAAAAAAAATAAAAAAAATTGCTGCTTTATTGTAGATGCGCCAAAGCAATTTCTAAGTCGACCAACAGCAGTTTCATATTTTCGAGTTGATTTTCGGCATCATGTAAAATATTTACATCTACTTCTTTGCACAAAAGCGCTGACTGCGGCAAATCAAGCATCACAAATTTGCTGCTCAATTGGTGCGCCCTGCTTTTTAACTCCGATAAATTGTTGGTTTCAATCAACGCTGGAATTTCCTCCAAATTGCGTTTGAATTCGTCAACCATTAATGTTTTTATTTGTTCAAAAAATTCTTCATCATCCATCGCGTAATCTTCAATAGAGGCATAAGAAATGGTCGTGCTTTGCACCAAAAAATCAAACAATGTAGCATAACTTAAAGGCGATGTGGCAACGGCACAAGAAGTTTCAGATAAATCCAACCCGGTATCGTTTAAAATTAACAAAGGCAACTGAATTAAGTGCGTAAACGATAAAACAGACTCATTTTTAACAATAGATTGAGCCACCAAATGAGAATAAGCTTCAGAACTTAAAGAAGCTTCCAGTGCATTAAAATCGTTTATGATATCATATTGAATGCCTGTATTTTCACTTATGCACAATTTAATGGCTTCTTGCTTTAGGTCATTCTCTTCAATAATTAATATTTTTACAGGCATTGTTTTGGGGTTTAGTGATGTTGTTTTTCAAATGTGATCTCTTTTGCCATAATACTTTATTGATACATTACCGTATAAGTAATTGTAGTAGAATAAATGTCAACCGGCAATAAAACACTAATCCCTGTAATTCTATACTGTAAAGTCATGTTCGTAACTGCTTGTATACAAGAGAAAAAGGGTGACACAAGTGATTGCGTATTAATGATGGTTTTATAATTTAGGCCATCAGTAACGCTGCTATTGCCTCCGTTTGAGTTGCGCTTTACTTCGAGTATCAAATCACTCTGCCATTTGATATCACTCCTTGTAACGTAAACATTTACACCTTTACCCTGAGAATTAGGGTTTAGTGATAACAAAGTTTGATTGGTATTGCTTTCGTAAGAAGTTGGGTAGTCATTCCCCGCTTCACTGATGTCTGTTGCAGCAATGGTTTTTGCCCAATTTCCTGAAACCGAAATACTAACATTTTGACTAACGGCAATATTTGAAATCGCTAAAAAGGCAATTAAGATTGTTAAATTTTTCATTATAGATCGGATAAAGTTAAAGTGATGGTCAAGGTTGCAGATTGGTTGAAATCCAATAATTTATAGTCGAAAATTTCCAAGTTATAGGTAAGTTCATAGCCGTTGCCAAAGCCATTTCCTGTATATGCGCCTCTGATGTTGGAGACAATTGTTTGTGACGTGTTATTTAAAGTCACTTCTGCTGCAGGCGTTCCTCGCAATCCTTTACCAATTCCCATAACATTTGAAGTGCTCAGTTTTAAAAAAAGGCCAGAAGGCACTTGACCGCCATCAATTTTAACGGAAATGCTTCTTGCGGCCTCCGTGCTTGAAACAGCTGATGAAAAATTAAGCCATTTTTTATTGTTTGACGGTACAATTGCCACCTTTTCTCCGGCTTCATTGGTCGATAAACTTAACGTTACCGTTGAATTATCCGGTTCCAAATCCAACATGGCCACTTTCGACAGGGTAAATGCAGTATTGATGCTGCCCGTTTCATTTTGTGCATAATTTGAAATTGCGCAGAAACCGCAAATGATGTAAATTAGTTTTTTCATAATTTAAATATTTTATCGCTTTTTTTAACCTCCCTGTTTTTATTGGTCGCTTTAAAAACAGCCTTCTCTTCTTACCGGATTCGATGGAAATGGTTTTTTGCGTTTCGCTAAAAGTGAAATCGTTCAATAAATTTTTGACAATCAGCTCCACGGTCCAATCCCCGGGTGTCAATTCTTTAAACCAAAATTTACCGTCTTTGTCGGTTTTCGTATAAAGAGTTTTGTCCTCTTTGGTAATTTTCACCACCAAAACAGGCAATTTTTTGATGAATTGCGAAGATTGCATCACCGTTGTTTCTTCAAAAATAACTTGCCCAAATAAAGTGCCTGTATTTCCCATTTCAAGAATGATTTCCGTTTCTTTATTTGGGACAATATCGATGTCAATTGGCTGTTGCATCACAATAATTTTATTTTTTGGCAAACTCGATTGTTTCACGTACAAACGATAGGTTTTGGGCTGTAAATTGTAAAAGTGAAAAACGCCTTTTTCATTGGTGATGGCAATTTGCTCATCCAACAACACAAGAATACCTTCTAAATTAACTTTTTCGGCGGAAGTAATTTTGCCGATTAAAGAGCCAACCGTTTTATTTTTTGAAACCGGCACATTCATCACCAAACTATAAGATGCCGTGATTAAAAGTTCTTTTTGGATGGGGAAAACCGGCAAACTCATTTGTGAAACAGATACGCTTAACAAATGTTTCCTTTGATAGTTGTAATTTAACTGCGCCTGCAAATAATTCTGGGCTTCATCCAATTCATCAAAATCGTAGTTCTTTTTATAAAATACATTCAGGTTTAAATCCGATTTTAAATTGTATTGTAAATTTCCACCATAATAAAACGTTTTTTGCACTACATTATCAACAGATTGTTTGTTGCTTTGCTGGTAATCACCATTTAAGCCCAGAATTAAATTTTTAAAAATATATCCGGTGACACTCAAAGAACTGAAAAAAGTGTTTTGAGGTTCAGTGCTGTTCGCTAAAAAATTGATGGTTTTTCCCACCCGGTTTTGCCACATTAAATCGTATTTAAAAGGCATTCGGCTATAAAATGAAAGTGTCGCCAACTTTTCCTCAAAATTGTAGGTCTGTAAACTCAACTGGTCTTCTTTATTCCGGTAATAACCTCCTACCCTAACTTTATTATTTCTGTTGATGTTGTAATTAACATACGCCTGATACTTTGTGGTGATTGGCGAAGAAGTGTAATTGATGGTGTCTTTAACCGGATTAATAGCGCGATATTCTGCACCAATTTGCATATCAATTTTATCGTTAAATCGGTAATTTGCAAGCGACAGCCATTGCTTGCTGTTTCTTATATAACCTTTATAGTCTTTATCGGAATATTGTGCAGAATTGATAAAATCCC
>JAUSOJ010000027.1 GCA_030656195.1 Lutibacter sp. | reverse complement strand
TATTTTTTATTGGTACAGATACTGCCTGCCTGCCGGCTGGCTGGTTCGCCATTAATCATTTCTGTGTGTATCAAATTTTGTTATGGCTCGTTTCATCTTCTTCGGGTAAATTAATGGCATCCAAAATTTCCTTAATTCTGTTTTCATCGGTATTATAAATGGGTTCTTCCGCTTTTTTATGCGGAAATTGTTCAATCATTAATGTTGAAGAAGGGAATGCGAATTCGACGCCCAAATTATGCGACAATTTCAAAATCTTCATATGCAACACGTGTTTTGATGTTTGCTCACTGTTCCAATCCAAATTCACAAAATAAACATTTACAAGAATCGATAATGATGAATCGGCAAACCCGGCAAATTCAACATTAAAAGCATCTGTTCTGGTAGCAGGATCCAATTCAATAATTCTTCTGATACCCCGAACAAAAGCTTCAATAAGTTCGGGAGGCGTATCGTAACGAATTCCCAAATTTGTGGTGTATCGACGGAAAGATCGCAAACCTTTATTGTTCACCACCATTTCTGAAAGCTGGCTGTTGGGAATTTGAAAAACGGTTGTGTCAGCAGCCCTAACAGTTGTTGATCTAAAACCGACAGTTTCTACTGTACCAATAACTGTTCCTGCTTCAATCCAATCTCCAATGTGAAATGGCTTGTCAATAAAAATCATGATGGTTCCAATAAAGTTTTTAACCGTATCCTGTGAAGCCAGCGCAATTGCTATACCACCAATAGAAGCTCCGGCAACAACGGTAACCGGATCCACGCCAAAGAGCGTCAAAAGTTTTAGTATTCCAAGAAATATGACCAATCCCATTAAGAAATTTCTCAATACCGGAACCAGTTGATCGTCTAATTTAGACTCGGTAGAATCCGCATATTTGGCATAAATACTCATGATTACCAATACCAATTTCATGAATACATAAATCCAAAAAACAATCACCATAATGTTTATGGCCAAAAGCAAAAAGTTGTATACATCAATATGCAAAACCAATGAAGGCAGCCTGTTTTTGATAAATGCCATTAAAATCAATAAAACAATAGGGCGCGCCAATTTTTTCAAGGAAGATTTAATCTCTTCATTGGATATATTAATGATTGAATGTTGTGATTTATTCAGTATGAAAAATACTATTTTTCGAAGCACAAAAAATAACCCAAAAGAAATTGCAATTAAAATAAGCAAGCCAAGGTATTGCCAAACTTCAACATTGAAAAGTTTTCGATGTCCTACTTCAGGAATTATTTCCTGCAATTTTTCAGAATACCAAGGGTACATCAAATCATAAAGTTCTATAACCTTGCTGGACGTTACTTTGGAGTAATACCAATTATCCTCAATTTTTTCTAAATATATTTCGGGCATTTTACTCGGAAACAACAGATACTGATTTCCGCCTTTTGTGGATGTGGTGTCTGAATACATTTTATCGGTTGGCACCGTGCTAAAATCGACTTTAAGTCCTTTAGCATCCATTATTTTCTTTAATTTAATGGCGATTTCCTGAGCTTTCATGCCATCATAACCATAAATTACGGTGGCTGCTTTTTCAGGCGCATAAGAACCGGGTTGCAAAAAATATAGATGGGTAGAAATGGTTGCGTTTGGATTGCTTAAATCGACTTTAACTTTATTTTGGGCAATTAAAGAAGCTGAAAACAATAAAAAAAATAAGCATAATTTTTTCATTATTTGTTTGTTTAAAGTAAAAACAAATTTAGGAATTAAATTAAAGTCCTGAATTTTTGTTGCTAAATTATTTTGTTTTGTTTTTCTTGAAAAATTTCCCTTTGGTCTCTTTTTTAAAGGGAACAGTGTCATTAAAAGTATCTTTTGAAGATGTATTTTTATTTTTCCGCCAGCTGTTGTTTTGAGGTAGCAATTTTTGCAACAAATCGGTTCTGCCAACTTTAGTGAGGGTATTTCTGATCCATTGCTGATTTTCCTTTTTGTACCAGAAGAAAAATCGGTGTTGGTCTTCTCTTTCCTCTTTAGTTCTTGGCGTTTTGGTTGGTTTTAGTGTATAAGGATGATAGCCGCTGTAATAAATAACCGTGGCAACCGTCATTGGTGTTGGCGTAAACCCTTGAACTTGTTCCAGTTGAAAACCCAAATCTTTGGTTTCTGCAGCCAAATTTGCCATATCTTCCAATTCGCAGGCCGGATGGCTGGAAATAAAATATGGAATGAGTTGCAGGTTTAATTTTTTACGAATATTGATGGCGTCAAAACGTTCTTTAAATTTATGGAAATAGGTAAAAGAAGGTTTCCGCATCAATTTCAACACATTGTCTGATGTATGTTCCGGCGCCACTTTCAATCGGCCGGAAACATGGTTGGTCATCACTTCTTCGGTATAAGCGTCCAATTCTTTTGGATCAGCTAATTTGTTGAACTCCGGCACCAATAAATCGTGTCGAATTCCGCTTCCAATAAACGATTTTTTCACTTTCGGATGTCTGTCAACCGCTTTATAAAGTTCTGTTAAAGGTTTGTGCGAAGTGTCTAAATTATGGCAAATCACCGGAGAAATACAAGAAGGAGAAACACACCTGTCGCAAATTTCCTGCACTTTTCCTTTCATTTTGTACATATTTGCCGACGGCCCGCCAATATCCGACAAATACCCTTTAAAATCGGGCATGTTCGCAACTTTGTCCACTTCTTTTAAAATAGACTCCTGACTTCTGCTGGCAATAAATTTTCCCTGATGTGCGGAAATGGTGCAAAAACTGCAACCTCCAAAACAACCACGATGGATGTTGATGGAAAATTTTATCATTTCAAATGCGGGAATTGGTCCGCGCAAATTGTATTTTGGATGCGGCAAGCGCGTGTAAGGCAAATCAAAAGAAGCGTCAATTTCAGCTTCTGTCATGGTTTCGTAAGGCGGATTGATGACCAACGTGGAATTGTTTACCCCTTGTAAAATCCGGTTGGCATGCAATTTATTGGATTCCTGCTCAATCACTTTAAAATTGGCAGCATACGATTTTTTGTCCTTCAAACAAACTTCATGGGAATTGATGCTGACATCTTCCCAGTTTTTATTTTTCGGAATCTCTTCATTTTTGTCAACCAAAAAAGCAGTTTGCTTTACCGTTCTGATGCTTGAAAAAGGAACACCTTTCTTTAACAAATTCACTATTTCATGCAAAGGTTGTTCGCCCATTCCATAAACCAATAAATCGGCTTTTGAATCGATTAAAATGGTTGGTTTTAAGGTGTCGCTCCAATAATCGTAATGCGTAACTCTTCTAAGTGAAGCTTCAATTCCGCCAATTAAAACGGGAACTTCAGGAAATTTTTCCTTTAAAATTGTTGAATAAACCGTGGTGGCATAATCGGGCCTGAAGCCTTTATCGCCGTTGGGCGTGTAGGCATCATTGTCGCGTTTTCTTTTGCTGGCGGTGTAATTGCTCACCATTGGATCCATGCAACCGCCGGTAACTGCAAAAAATAATTTTGGGGTCCCCAATTTGGTAAAATCCTGCAAACTATCATGCACACTTGGTTGCGGCACAATGGCCACCCGTAATCCATAACTTTCCAAAAGTCGGCCAATCACCGCTGCGCCAAACGCAGGATGATCTACATAGGCATCGCCTGTAAATAATATTACATCAAGTTCATCCCAACCTCTGAGTTTCACCTCTTTGTTAGTGGTAGGCAACCAATCTGAAAGTTTATTCATCATATTTTGCAAAAATACGCTAAAAATAATAATTCGAAATTATTTCTTTTTTTTCTGAATTTTTTTGGATGGGGGAATTAGGGATTTCGGATCTTACTGAATCGATAATCAATTGAAAATTATCCATTTTTAATTGAAACTGCGTTAGGGAGTGTAGTGAAAATCCTTTTTAATGGTTTTTACCGTTAAAAAGATTGGAACGAAAAGCCCGACCGCTTTTTCAGCGGGAGCGCCCCAAAATAGTATTTGAAAAAATTTGAACGGATTTTTTTTAGCAGTTTATTTTGTGATATTCAATTCTTGCCCGATATTTATCTCGTTGGATGCCAAAGAATTGATTTTTTTTAACTCTTCAACCGTTAAGCCATATCTTTTTGAAATGTTGTACAAAGTATCGCCTTTGACAACAATATGCTGGGCCAAACTCATGTTTTCGACTTTTTTGAACGGTATTCCCAAAACTTCTGCATCATATTTATGCAAATCATATTTTTCAATTAACCCGATTAATTTTGCAGGATAACGTCTGTCGGTTGCGTAACCGGCTTCACTTAAACCTTGCGCCCAGCCAACATAATCGCCGCTTTTTAGGTTGAATAAATTGGCGTAACGGCTTCTTGTGGTTAAAAACAGGGAGTGGTCTCTAAAGGAATTTAGCGGGTCTTTGTACACCCTGAAGCATTCTCCTTTTTCATCATCGTCGTGTAAAGTATGTTCTCCTTCCCAGCCTTTGTGGCACTTTATGCCGAAATGATTGTTGGATCTTTTGGTTAAATCACTGTTACCGCTGGAAGATTCGATAATTCCCTGAGCCAATTTTATGCTGGCGGGGATTTTAAATTCCCGCATTTCTTTCATTGCTTCGTCTTTATACGTATTGATATACTCAATGGTTGATGTTGCAATGGATTGTTTTGGCACACTCGCTTTTTCTTGTGGCTTTTCATCCTGAGTTGGAGCAATTACCACTTTCTTTTCCGTTTGGGGAACTGTATGCTTTGTGTGAACAGCCTTCTTTTTAGAGTTGCAGCTCGATAAAAAACCGATGGTTAACAGACAAATTAAAACAACTTTTAACTTCATATTTTACACTATTTGCGCTAAATTTTTCTTTTCTAATAATTGGTTCATTCCTTCAATTCCCTGCAAACCGCCAGTATGAATTGCCAATATTTTATTTCCTTTTTCAAAAAAACCCTTTTTTATCAAATCCACAATGCCGAACATCATTTTCCCTGTATAAACCGGATCTAAAGGGATTTTTGTTTCCCTTTTGAATTTGTTGATAAATATAATTAATTCTTCTGAAACTTTTGCATATCCGCCAAAATGATAGTTGGTATTTAAACTCCAATTTTCCGTTTTTAGTATGTATTTGTTGATTTCATGTTGTAAAAAATCGCCTTTTAAGGCCGGAAAACCGATTGCTTTTTGATGATTCTTCAGTGAATTTATGATTCCTGAGATGGTTCCTCCTGTTCCAACAGCACAACAAATAACATTGTATTTTGCATCTTCTTCGGTCAGAATTTCTTCACAGCCTTTTACGGCAAAATTATTTGTGCCGCCTTCGGGAACCAAATAAAAGTCGCCAAATTTTTCTTTAAGTGAAGCAATAAATTCTGGTTCGGTTTTATTTCTGTAAGCGGATCTTGAAACAAATTCAAATTTCATTTGGTGTTCAGATGCAAATTTTAAGGTTGGATTAATTTGAATGGTTTCCTCCAAATTATTGGCCAATTCATCGCCTCTTATAATTCCGATGGTTTTAAAGTTATAGGCAAATCCGGCCGCAGCTGCAGCGGCAATGTGGTTTGAATAAGCGCCACCAAAAGTAAGCAAGGTGCTCTTTTGTTGTTTGGCGGCTTCCGCCAAATTGTATTTTAATTTTCGGTATTTGTTTCCGGAAATAAAAGGATGTAATTCATCTTCGCGTTTTATAAAAAGAGAAACACCACTATTTTCAATTTCGGAAAAGTGAATTTGTTGTATGCGGCTATTTTTATTTTCTAAGAACAATTCTCTGTTTTTATTTCAATTTCGGCCCATTCATCCATCAATTTTTCCACTTTGCTCTTTTTCGCTTTATAGTTTTCGAAAAAATTGGGTTTGCTTGAAGTTGCCTCATAATCTTTAACCAAGGCTTCATCCATTTCTATAATTTCCTTTTCCAAATTATCAATCTGCGTTTCAATTTTAGACAATTGATTTTTCAATTTTTTAAGTTCCTTGTCATCTTCTCTTGAAGAATGAGACACTTCTTTTTTAGAAGTATCCGTTTTTTTTGCAACAACGGTTCTTTTTTCTGCTTCACGCAAATTTTCTATCTGATGTTGTTCCAAGAAGAAGTCGATATCTCCCAAATATTCTTTAATCACTTTGTCTTTAAAACCGTAAACTGTTGTGGCCAGTCCTTGCAAAAAATCCCTGTCGTGCGACACCAAAATTAAAGTTCCTTCAAATTTTTTGAGCGCCAGTTTCAACACGTTTTTTGAAGCTATATCTAAGTGGTTTGTTGGCTCATCCATAATTAAAACGTTGAATGGAGACAATAACAACTTACACAATGCCAGCCTGTTTCTTTCGCCACCCGACAACATTTTCGCTTTTTTATCAACCGTGTCACCGCTAAACAAAAACGATCCCAACATATCTCTAACTCGCGCTCTGTTGGTATCCGTTGCGGCGTCTTCCATAATTTCCAACACCGTTTTTTCAGCGTCGAGATATTCCGACTGATTTTGGGCAAAATAGCCGATTTCAACATTATGGCCCAATTTTAAGTGGCCGCCGTGCGGAATTTCTCCCACCATAATTTTTGCTAAAGTCGATTTTCCTTGTCCGTTTTGGCCAACAAAAGCGATTTTGCTATTTCTTTCTATCAGTAAATCAACATCTTCCAGCACGTGTTTTTTACCGTAACTCTTCGATAAATTTTCAGCTTCAATAACAATTTTTCCTGGTTCTTTTGAAATTTGGAATTTCACGTTCATCACCGCGTTGTCATCATCATCAACTTCAATGCGTTCCACCTTGTCCAATCTTTTGATTAAAGATTGCGCCATGGTTGCTTTGTTGGCTTTGGCCCTAAATTTATCGATTAAAACTTGTGTGGCTTTAATTTCTTTGTCTTGGTTTTTTTGTGCTTGTAGCTGTTTTTCCTTTATTTCACCTCGCAATAACAAAAACTGGGAATATGGTTTTTTGTAATCGTATATTTTTCCTAATGAAATTTCTATGGTTCTGTTGGTGACATTGTCTAAAAACATTTTATCATGCGAAACCAAAACGATGGCGCCGGAATACACTTTCAAGAAATTTTCCAGCCAAATAATAGATTCTATATCCAAATGGTTTGTTGGCTCATCCAGCAATAATATGTCATTGTCTTGCAATAATAACTTCGCCAACTCAATACGCATTCTCCAGCCTCCGGAAAAAGTATCCGTCAGTTTGTCGAAATCCTCTCTTTGAAATCCTAAACCCTGCAATATTTTTTCAGTGTTTCCCTGGTAATTATAACCACCCAACAATTCATATCGGTGAGAAAACTCATTTAAATTAACCATTAAATCATGATAGTATTCACTTTCATAATCGGTTCTTGTTACCAACTCGTGGTTGATAACTTCCAATTTGCCTTCCAACTGCTTAATTTCTGCAAAAGCCTGATAAGCTTCTTCCAAAATTGTTCTTCCTTCCACAAAATCGATATCCTGGCGCAAAAATCCGATACGCACTTCTTTATCAAAAGCCATCGTACCTCCAGTGGCCTCAATATCTTTTGAAAGCACTTTCAGCAAGGTAGATTTTCCAGCTCCATTTTTTCCGATTAATCCAATTCTGTCACCTTTATTTAATTTAAAAGTTACTCCTGAAAACAAATCGGAACCGGCAAAAGAAACCGATAAATTATGTACGTTAAGCATTAATAGTTTATAATTTAATGTAAATTTGTATGCGTTTTAAAAATCGTACAAAAGTACTACAAATAAATTTGGCACTCAATTAAAGTTTTTAATTTAATAATTAGCTAAATACCAAGCAACTAAAATAAAATATGTTCAAAAAAGGAAGCAAGCTTTACAGTATTTTATTCAATAAATGTCCGAGGTGCCACGAAGGCGATTTCATGAAAGAAAAAAATATGTTTAAATTGCATAAAGCTTTTCAAATGCATGAACATTGCAATAAATGCGGCTTAAAATATATGATGGAGCCTTCCTTTTTTTATGGAGCCATGTATATAAATTATGCGCTCACAGTTGGAATTTCAGTTGCGACTTTCTTAATATTCACGCTGTTTTTCGACTTTAGTTTGGTGGAAAGTTTTGTTCCTATAGTAATTGCTTTGTTTTTGACAGCGCCGGTTACCATTCGATTTTCAAGAATAGGTTGGATCAATCTTTTTGTAAAATTCGATCGAAAGGCAATTAAATCTAAAGAAAACGAGCAATAGAAATTTCTTGATCCAACGCAATTCCATTTTCTAAATGATCATAAAGTGCTTTTGCAAGGGTTGGCGCAATCATTACGCCACGAGTTCCCAATCCATTTAACACGGCTAAATTTTGATGTTTTGGATGTTTTCCGGCTAAAGGCCTTCTGTCTTTAACCGTTGGCCGTATCCCTGCAATATGTTCCACAATTTCAAACGGAACATCTATAACTGATTTTAATTTGGTTAAAAGTTCGTTTTTGCCTTCTTCCGTTGGAAGCTGGGTTTTGTCTTTCCAATTAAATGTGGCGCCAACTTTATAGTTATTATTTCCTAAAGGAAGCACAAACACCGCGGATTTTATCATAAAATTGATGTTTAAATTGGGTGCGTGTATGGTTATTAACTCACCTTTTGCTTCTTGCATGGGCAATTCATTGAAAAACGGATTGTTTTTGAGTCCGAAGCCTTCACAAAAAACTATTTTTGAAGCAATTATATCTTTATATTCAACGCCGTTTTCGGTAATTTTTAATTCAGAATATTGAAAACTTTCATTTCGGATTAAATTTCTTTGCGATAAATAATTCCGATAATCTTCCAGTAATGATTTTGTATCGATTCTTCCGGTATTTAGCAATTTCCCATAACCGAACTCTGCCAAAACGCCTTCGTATTTTTCATTGATTAATTTGGCGGACATATAATTGGATAATACTGGATTATCGCAGGCCGTAAACCAATTATTTTGTTCTTCAACCGATTTGAATATTCTGTAAATATCAATTGAATAATCGTATTTTTTATTGAATTGAATTTCTAAATCATTGTAAAATGGCAAAGCGATTTCCAATTGTTCGGTTGCGTTCCAAACTGGCGTAAAGCGCTTTAACACTACCGGATTGTAAACCCCGCCGGCTACCATGGAAGAATTTTGGGAATGATCCTCAAAAACCAAGAATGTTTTTTTATTTTTTTCCAATTCTTTGGTAAAGGCCAATCCGGCCAATCCCAAACCAACTATGATATAATCTGCTTTCATGTTGCGAATTTACTTCATAAAACAAAAAACTCCCGCAAATTGCAGGAGTTTTTAAATTTTGATATTATTTTTTTTAATAATTCCACATATTAAGCTCTTTATTTCTGATATCGTCTTTAATTTTATCAGATTCCAATACCTGGAATAAAGCATTTCCTTTCACGTATTGATCCACATCTCTATCTCCATAAATATTTTCTTCCTTATAAATAATGGAACTGAACCTTCTTGCATTTAACAAATGATCAAAAGATATGGGATACGCTGAATTTTTTTGATTGAAAACTTTTGCATTATGAAGCACTTCGCGCGCATCGGGAAAGTAAACCCAAAACAAAGCCAATTGTTCAGAAATGTTGATATCCTCTCTTCCCATTGTTTGTACATCAGGTGCAATTGGCGCCAATGCAATCATACGATATTTTAATTCGCCCTGACGTTTGTCGAAATACCAAAGTCCTTTAATTTTAAAACCTTCAATATCCTGTGAGGTTAAATTAATTTTATCAATGTACTCAGCAATATTTTGGTTTCCGGCATTCATTTCATCAAAACCGGCATCCGTAGTGTCAATTCTAAAAAGCTTGCTGTTAATTTCAGCTTTGGTCATTTTAGCCGTAAAATAAGAATCGTCATAAATCTCGGTAATATCACCGTTTTTGATGCCTTTTAACAATGTGTCAAAAAGTGATCGCCTATCCAAAGACACATTCATAGTGTCAACAGGATAATAAAATGGCATATTAATTCGCTCATTTAAATCAAGGTATTCCCAAACAACTTTAGACCATAGAATATCTCGGTCATCAACATATCCATAGGCTAATGGCTTGTCATTATCTACGGCTTTTTGCGCTGCTGTTTTTTTTCCAATATCAGAAGGTTTTTTGGCGTTCAATAAATTTGACTGTGCATACATGGTATTAAACAGCACAAATGCCAAAATAAAAATTCCAATATTTTTCTTATTCATCATTTAAAATTTATTTTATTGTATTTCTATACTCACTGCCGAAGCATCTTTTATCTTATAAGAAGTGTTACCTGATAACGACGATTTTATGTCGAATATTGTAATAACATCTCCTCTTTTTGCTTTGGCTATTGCTTTTTGGGCGGCATCGTTCATTTTATTTCCGCTCACAACCACGGCCGATTGTCCAGGTACTTTGATTGTAAATCCTGAAGTATTTAATGACAAGTCAAAATCAAAATCAGGTAATTCTGCACTCACGGTAGAATTCTCTAAACTTGATGAAGGCATCTTAACATAACCCGATTGTTTTCTGATGGCACCGCTAGGTGAAGGAATATCTTTAATCCTAAAATCTTGTGATGAACTAACTGATTGTCCGTTAGGAAGTTTCCCCGTAACATTTATTTTAACTTCTCTTCCTGTGCCTGGTGTCATAATATATTTACCTGAACCGCTTGCTCTAGATAAGCCTGCGCCAGATGCATTCACCAAATTATCTGGTATTCCAGGAATTGAAATTGTCATTGGATTCGCAACGCCTCTATATACAACGTTCATTTTATCGGCAGAAATTACGGCACTATTTGGTTTTGGAATTACCGCATATGTACTGCTTATCTCTATTTCAACAGGTTCTCCGTTTTCAATAAAAACAAATTTTCCTTTTATTTCGCGTTCCCCAACTGCACCAGCCGGAAAATCTAAAATGGCCCCTCCGTCTTGAATGTTGGTTATTTTCTGACCGTTTACAACAACTTCTGATGGCACTAAAGATGCATCATAACGTCCCAACACAATTTTACCTTTAAAATTTTCACCTTGAAAGTAAGCAGATTTTTCTGGAATTAAAATAGTTTTATAATTGGACATAGAAACATCGCTTTCCAATTGTCCTCCCAAAAGGGTCCCAAAAATATCAGTTTGAGTTGTACGGATGTCAGTTTGCATCGAGGTTAAATTGGTAATGGTAGAAATCAAAGGAAATCCTTCATACCTGTTTTTTAACCAAAGTTGCTTGCCACTTTTTTTAGTTACTTGGGGAGAAGTATCGAACCTGTTTTTAATAGTGGCCGCTAAAGGGCTTTTTTCTCCAACAATTTTAACGATGGCATCTCTATAGCCGTTTATTTGGTCTAAAAACTCCTGACCTTCCGTTGTAAATTTGTCGCCTACAAAAAAGTGTTGATCAACAATCCCTGTCGGATCCATTGTTTCATAGTCTTTCAAATCTTTTTGATCTTTAAGAAAAAATTGCTTTTTTTCTTCTAAATAATCATTGAATTTTGAAGATAATTTGTCCACCTCTAACGCTTTCGCATGAAGTTCGCTGTATTTTTCAGGTTGTTCTTGTGCCTTAGTCGCTAAGTTTTCAAGAGTTGCCTTATTTTTTGCAGAGGCAGTTGTATTGTTCTCTGTAAGTTTTTCATTCATATATCCAAACGCAGAAAGTACTTCCTTAGACATTTGCATCGCAATCATTGAGATGAAAACTAAGTACATGATGTTAATCATTTTCTGCCTTGGTGATAATTTACCTGAAGCCATACCAATTAGTTTTTTTAGTTAATAATTTTTTTCTCAACTAATTAGTTTTTAATTGACATTGCTGATAGCATACCACCATAAACACCGTTAAGTGATGATAGGTTTGTTGCCAATGATTCCATTTGTTCTTTTAATCTGGTTGCATTTTCAGTAACCTGAAGGTTAATTTCGGCTTGTTTGCTGGTGCTTTCAACTTGCACTTTATACAAGCTATTTAAAGATTCCATTTGTGCAGCGGCCAAAAACATTTGTTCGCTGTATTTATTGGTTGCGGCAATTGAATTTACTGCCGGAGCAATATTTTCTGCTGCTCCTTTAAAATTTTGTATGCTTTCGCTTAAACTTTGCATTAAACCTGAATCCAGTTTTGCATCTCTAAGCATATCGTCTAATTTTTGTGAAAGCAATCCTTGAACTTCTTTTGCTTGGCCAGATTCCTTTTCACGTCTGTCTCCTCCAGCTAATTCAGGATAAATTAAGGTCCAATCTAAATCTTCTTCGACTGAATCAAAAGCTGAAACAAAAAACACAATGGCTTCCACAACCATTCCTATGGTTAACATTTCACTACCTAAAGGCCAATGCTGAATTTTAAACAATGCACCTAAAATTACAATAGATGCTCCAATTCCATATGCGTAATTAAATAATTTTTTTCTGTTTTTTGATTGTGCCATAATAAAAGTTTTTTAGTTTGTTAGTTTTTTTGGTCGATTTTATTTTCCGTTAATATTGGTGCCAAGAAAATCTTGAACAGTCCTAAAACCAATATAGCTTCTGGCAGAGTCAGCATACTCATAATCTCGAGTGCTTACCTCTAAAAAGTAGGCTACATCTTTCCATGAGCCTCCACGGATTACTTTTCTTTTATTTTTATCAATTTCCACATTTGGATTCATGGTAGAACCGATATAATAAGATGCTTCACTATAAGCTGTGTTTGTCCATTCAGAAACATTACCCGCCATGTTGTACAATCCAAAATCATTTGGGAAATAAGATTTTGCTTCCATGGTATATAAAGCACCATCAACAGCATAATTACCCCGAGCAGGTTTAAAGTTTGCTAAAAAACAACCTCTGTCATTTGTGGTATAAGGACCTCCCCAAGGATATGTGGCATTTTCAAGACCACCGCGGGCAGCATATTCCCATTCAGCTTCAGTCGCCAATCTAAATTGTGGAATTTGGGTTGGGTTTTTCCTTGAGCTTAAATAATCATTTTTCTTTTTTGTTCTCCACTGACAAAAAGCCTTTGCCTGCATCCAAGATACACCAACTACTGGATAATCATTATAAGCCTGGTGGTAAAAATAATCCTGATGCATTGGATCATTGTAAGAGTAATTATAGTCTTTTATCCATACTGTAGTGTCGGGATATACCGATACCACTTCTGTTTTTATAAAATCTCTTCTATTGCCTTGTTTTCTTGCAGCATCTTCTTGATCAAGCCAAGAAAATTTAAACTTTAATTTAGCTGGATTTATCATTCTTCTGCCTTCAAAACTATCTTCAATAGGCATTAAAATTGAATCAACCATCACTTCGGCATATTCTTCACTTGGGAATTTATTGACATTCCAAATAATTTTTTCTTTCCAATTCAACATTTTTCCTTGTGTAGGAGAATTGATATCGCCAAGGCTGCCATAAGTTTTCATCATATATTTTTGATATGGCGACATTTTAGAAGAGTCAATATCCATAAACTGATAATCTTCTAAAACAATATTTCCATCTGATGACATTAATTCAGAAAATAACGCCAATTCGGTTCTTACGACGGAATCCCGAACCCAAAATACGAATTCTTTATACTCGCTATTGGTGATTTCGGTTTCATCCATATAATAAGGACGCACGGTTACGGTTCTTGTTGGCGAATTTAAAGCGCCAGCAATATCTTCGCTTTGTTTTCCCATGGTGAATGATCCTCCAGGTATTAAAGCCATGCCTAATGGTTTTTGGGAATGCCATTTGCCGCTTGATCTCACGCCAACTAATTCTCCCTGATCGCTAGATCCACAACTATATATAACTAAGACCAATAAAATATACAACGATATTTTCTTCATATTTTTTTTCTTAATCCTTTAAGGCAAACGTATTACTAATTATCTTAAAAAACAATATTTTATTTATCTGTTTAAAACAAATAAAATTGCATTTTAGTATACGCTGCCGCTTTTTTTTTATACCAACTTTTTTAGCGTTTTTAGCCACCTATCAGGGATTTCCTGATTGGTTGCACTAATATAATCTTGATAAGCACAAGGTATTAACGCATGTCTCTTAAATTTATTACTTTCATTTAAATTAATTTCCATCCACCATCGACCTGACTTGTTGCTTTTATAGAAATTCAGCACTTCATTTTCAATGGGCACTATATATTTTTGGTAATTGTCTTTTAATCCGAAAGGATAATCG
>JAUSOJ010000015.1 GCA_030656195.1 Lutibacter sp. | reverse complement strand
TTTGAATTTTTACTTTGAGAATTTTTTAAAATAATAGTATAAAAAAAAAACCATTTGCTGTTTGAAAATAGCAAATGGTTTTTAAAACTGTCATTGTCAAAAATCAATTTACTTGCTTCACTATTAATCGATTATCATTATAGATAATTTCTGATTTTGAACAAAATATTAAAATGCTTGAGCGTTATAAAAACTGATTGGTGTATATTTATGCCATAATATTGAGCAAAATTACTACTAAATAAATTTAGCAAATTAATCCATTTCAATATTACTTCCCTATTATTTTTTCAAGCATTTTTAGTATCTTTGCCATTCTAAAAAACGAGGTAAACGACTATGTTCAATAATTTAAGCGATAAATTAGATAAAGCCTTTCACACACTGAAAGGACACGGAAAAATTACAGAAATAAATGTTGCGGAAACATTAAAAGAAGTTCGAAGAGCGCTTTTGGATGCCGACGTAAACTTTAAAATAGCCAAAAACTTTACCGACACCGTTAAAGTAAAAGCCTTGGGACAAAACGTTTTGACAACGTTAAATCCGGGACAATTGATGGTGAAAATCGTAAAAGACGAACTTACCGAATTGATGGGCGGCGAAACTGTTGGCATCAACTTATCAGGCACTCCAACGGTGATTTTAATGTCGGGTTTGCAAGGATCGGGTAAAACAACTTTTTCCGGAAAACTGGCAAACTATTTAAAAACCAAAAAAAACAAACAAGTTTTATTGGTGGGTTGCGACGTTTATCGTCCTGCGGCCATCAACCAGTTAAAAGTGGTTGGAGAACAAATTGGCGTTGAAGTCTATGCGGAAGAAGGAAACAACAATCCGGTAGAAATTTCAAAAAACGCCATAAAACATGCAAAAGCCACCGGAAAAAATGTGGTGATTATTGATACTGCAGGTCGTTTGGCAGTTGATGAGGCGATGATGTCCGAAATTTCAAACATCCACAAGGCTGTGAATCCGCAAGAAACACTTTTTGTGGTGGATTCCATGACCGGACAGGATGCTGTAAATACTGCAAAAGCATTTAACGATATTTTAAATTTTGACGGAGTTGTATTGACCAAATTAGATGGTGATACACGTGGTGGTGCTGCTTTGTCCATTAAATCTGTCGTAAATAAACCGATAAAATTTGTTGGTACGGGTGAAAAGATGGAAGCCATTGATGTTTTCTATCCAAACCGTATGGCAGAGCGTATTTTGGGAATGGGTGATGTTGTTTCGTTGGTGGAACGTGCCCAGGAACAATATGATGAAGAAGAAGCCCGCAAAATTCAAAAGAAAATTGCAAAAAATCAGTTCGGTTTTGATGATTTCCTGAAACAAATTCAGCAAATCAAAAAAATGGGAAATATGAAAGATCTGATGGGAATGATTCCTGGAGCCGGAAAAATGATGAAAGACATTGATATTGATGACGATGCTTTTAAAGGCATTGAATCCATTATTCATTCTATGACTCCGGCAGAAAGAAGCGAACCTGTTATTATTGATGCAGTCAGAAAAAAACGAATTGCAAAAGGATCGGGAACCACTATCCAAGAAGTGAATCAATTGTTGAAACAGTTTACCCAAATGAGCAAAATGATGAAAATGATGCAAGGCGGCGGCGGTAAACAAATGATGCAAATGATGAAAGGAATGGGGAAATAAGTTATAGGTTATAGGTTTTTAGTTCTATTAATCGGTAATGATTTAGGTGCAAAACAAAAAATAATTTAATACTAAAAAGTATTCATTTGAAAAAGTTCAGATTAAAAAACTGAAAACTGCAACCGAATACTATAAACTTTAAAAAAATG
>JAUSOJ010000013.1 GCA_030656195.1 Lutibacter sp. | reverse complement strand
GTGAATAGCCGTAAACAGCCTGCTCAATTCCACCATGATATTTTCGGTCGATGACGGCATCGTTTTCAACATCTTCCTTTCCTAAAAATATTGGTTGATTTACAGGGAACTTAAAAATACCGGTTTCAACAATTTTTCCTTTGTAGTTCAATACTTTTCGCTCGCCAATATTGACAGATATTACCTTCATTTTTCTTCAAATTTAATAAGTTCGTCCGCAATTTTTCGATCATTTGACAAACGCGGCACTTTATTTTGTCCGCCCAATTTACCAATTGATTTCATATATTTATTAAACCCGCCTTTTTCAATCAAAGTAATTTTTAAAGGCCTCAATATTTTTCCGCTGATTAAATCGAAATAATAACTGTTTTGCTGTTGTAAAGCTGCATCAATTTTACGCGCAAAATCATCCAAATCCTCAGGCTTATTGTCAAATTCAATAAACCATTCGTGATAAGGCAATCCGCTTTCCGGCGTAATTTGCGGCGCCACCGTAAACTCATTAATGGCAATTGCTGTTCCCGTAGTTTGGCTATTGATGGCGTTTTCAACTTCGCTGCCAATCACGTGTTCCCCAAATGCGGATATAAAATGTTTGATACGGCCTGTAACTTTAATCCGTGGCGGATTTATGGAAACAAATTCAATGGTATCGCCAATATCGTAAGCCCAAAGTCCGGCGTTTGTGTTTAAAATAAGCACATAGTTTACGCCAATTTTAACATCAGCCAAAGAAATTCGGGTTGGATTTTCCTCAAAAAATTCTTCGGAAGGAATAAATTCATAAAACATTCCGTTGTCAACCAGCAACAACATTCCTTTTTCATTTTGGGAATCCTGATAGGCGAAAAAACCTTCAGAAGCAGGAAACAACTCAATAGTATCCACTTTTCTTCCGATTAAATCTTCAAATTTGTTGCGGTAAGGTTCAAAATTTACGCCGCCATAAACAAACAGGTTAAAGTTTGGGAAAATATCGCCCACCTTTTTTCCGCTGCGTTCCACCAATTTTTCAAAATACATTTGCACCCAGGAAGGAATTCCGCTAATTACAGTCATATTTTCATGGATGGTTTCATCAACAATGGCTTCAATTTTGGTTTCCCAATCTTCAATACAGTTGGTTTCCCAGCTTGGCAATCGGTTTTTTAATAAATATTTAGGGATATAATGCGCCGCGATGCCCGAAAGCCGTCCGGTTTTAACCCCGTTTTTTTCATCCAATTCCGGACTTCCCTGCAAAAAAATCATTTTTCCATTGACAAAATCGGCTTTTTTGGTTTCAGCAATATACATTAACAAAGCATTACGCGCTGCACTGATGTGCATGGGCATCGATTCTTTGGTAAGCGGAATGTATTTTACGCCCGATGTTGTGCCGGAAGTTTTTGCAAAATACAGCGGTTTTCCTTTCCATAAAACATCCGATTCTCCTGCAACAACCTTTTCAACATAAGGTTTTAACGCCTCATAATCCCGAACGGGAACCTGCTTTTTAAAATCTTCATACGACTTAATTTTACTGAAATTATGGTCCTTGCCAAAAGTGGTGTTTTGTGCTTGGGCAATTAAATTTTCAAAAACTTTTTGCTGAACTTTTACCGCATTTTTGCTTTGTTTATATATTCTTGCGGCTATGCGTTTTGCAAATGGTTTTGCTAAAATTGACTTTATGTTCATCATTGTTCAAAATCTATATAATTAACTGGATTTACCGGATAACCTTCGTTCCACAACTCAAAGTGCAAATGCGGCCCCGTGCTTAACTCGCCCATATCTCCTGCAGAAGCAATCACTTCACCCGATTTCACCATATCACCTTGATGCTTATTTAAGGCAATATTGTGTTTGTAAACAGAAATAAATCCTTTACTGTGTTTAATAATAACCACGTAACCGGTTTCTATGGTCCAATCGGCAAAAATAACGGTGCCATCGGCAACTGATTTTACGGGCGTTCCTTTTTTAACGGCAATATCAATGGCAAAATGTTTGTTTTTAAGGCTGTAACCGTCGGTCACAATTCCTTTAACTGGCGAAAAAAACACAATATCGGCACTTTTTGTTGCTTCGTTAAAAATACTGAATCTGTCGGTGCTTTCAACATCGAGCCTAAATTCCAAATCAACATCTGAAGGCGCAAAGTTCATAGAATCTTTGTTAAATTTCATGGCACTTAAAACAGAATCTTTGTCGAATAAGACTTCAGAAATTTCACCTGTTAAAAGTTCCCTCACTTTTTGAATGTATAAATTGTTTACTTCCAATACCTGATTTAAGGAATCAACTTTATACACCAATTGTGTGGCTTCTCTTTTTAATTTAGTGGATGAATATCCCGGAATATATTCTCTTAAAGAGGTAAATGCAATTAAAAAAATGGTGCCCACAATTAACAGCACAGAAAATAGCGTTCCAAAAATAAATACATTCAGCCGGGTTAATTTAAATGATAATTTTTCTTCAAAAGTATCTTCATTTAAAACGACCAATCGGTATTTATTGATTAATTTTTGTCTGAATTTGACCCTTTTTTTAGGATTTTTAGCCATAATAATGCTTCAAAATAAAATAAAAGCGAATTTTATATAAATAATTTTAAACTCCTTGTTTAGTTGTGTTAAATCTTTTATAATTTACTGTTTATAAAAGTTCATTTCATCTATATATTTCCATACATTGGATGGCAACATAATGCTAATGTCTTTTTTGTCCTTTATTGCTTTCCTTATAAATGTTGATGAAATTTCAACAATTGGTGCATTAACCCTATGAATTTTAGGGTGGTTTAAAAATTGCGAATCAATATTTTCTTTGGAGATTCTCGGATAAATATACAACTCATAATTTTTTAGGATGGTTTCATAATTTTTCCATTTCTGAAATCCCTTCAAATTGTCTTCTCCCAATAACAAACAAAATTGGTGATTTGGGAATTTCTCTTCAATATGAATGAGCGTATTGATGGTGTAATTTGGCTCTGGAAGGTTAAATTCAATATTGGATGTTTTTAATTTTGGATAATTTTCAACCGCAATATTTGCCATGGCCAACCTGTGGTTATTGCTTAACAGGGTTTCTTTGAGTTTAAACGGACTTCTTGGCGTGATCACAAACCAAACCTCATCCAAATCGGAAAATTCTGTCATATAATTGGCAATAATCATATGCCCGATGTGAATTGGGTTAAAAGTGCCAAAAAATAATCCGATTTTCATTTTAGTTGAAAAATTGAAAAGTTAAATCTTGTGTTAAGTAAAATTAAAAAAACGTAACTCGTAAATCATAAATCTACTTCACAAACGTTTTCACCAAATTATAGGCTTCTTCTTGCGCTTTATTCAAGTCATCATTCACCAGAATAACATCAAAATCTTTGGCGAATTTTAGCTCTTTTTCAGCTTTTTTAACACGTTCTTTTATTTTTTCTTCGCAATCGGTATTCCGATGTCTGAGGCGGCGTTCCATTTCGTCAATTGACGGACTTTTTACAAAAATAGCCAGCGTTTGCTGGGGAAATATGTTTTTTATGCTCAAGCCACCGACCACATCAATATCAAAAATGACATTTTTTCCCGATGCCCAAATGCGTTCAACTTCCTTTTTTAAGGTGCCGTAATAATTATTTTCATAAACCTCTTCCCATTCAATAAAATCGCCTTTTTTAACGTGTTTTTGAAATTCTTTCAGGGAAATAAAATAATAATCTTTTCCGTTTATTTCCTTTCCTCTTTTTTCACGCGAAGTTGCTGAAATGGAGAAATCTAAATTTAATTCTGATTTTCTTAATAAATGATGAACAATTGTTGTTTTACCCGAGCCTGAAGGTGCCGAAAAAACAATGAGTTTACCCTCTTTTTTCACTGATTTTAGGTTTTATAAATGGTTGATTTCTTGTTTATTTACAATACATTTAAGTTTTGCTCTTTAATTTTTTCAAGTTCATCTTTCATTTGAACCACCAATTTTTGCATATTCGCTAAATTGGATTTTGATCCGATGGTGTTTATTTCCCTGCCAATTTCCTGGGTAATAAATGCCAGTTTTTTACCGTTGGAAACGTCTTCATTCAATTCTTTGATAAAATATTCCAAATGATTTTTTAAACGCACTTTTTCCTCGGTAATGTCGAGTTTTTCAATATAGTAAATGAGTTCCTGTTCAAATCGACTCTCGTCTATTTTTGTTTCAAGTTCCGCAATTGACTTTCTGAGTTTTTCTTTAACCTGTTCAATCCGCAACGGATCCATCTCAACAACTCTTTCTAACAAAATTTCAATAATAGAAATGCGCAACACAAAATCGGCATGCAATACTTTTCCTTCATCAATCCTGTATTCATTAATTTTTTCAATGGTTTCTAAAATGCCATTCTCAATCTGCTTCCATTCCTGCTCGTCGAGTTCTTCTTTTTGCGATTTAAAGGCATCTGGCAATCTGATTGCCATTTTCAGCAATTCAATTTCATCAGAATCCACAATATTTCGCAATTGGTTCATGTATTCCTTCACCATGTTTTCGTTGATTTTAGAGGAATATTCCCCGCCATTGTCTTCGATATAAATGGAGAAATCTATTTTTCCCCTAACCAGTTCCGTAGCCAGTTGTTTGCGAATATCCAGTTCTTTTTCTCTGTAATATCCAGGAACCCGAACGTTTAAATCTAAATTTTTGCTGTTTAACGATTTCAGTTCAATCGTAATTTTTTTGGTTGGAAGCTGTAGTACGGTTTTTCCGTAGCCGGTCATTGAATGTATCATTTAATCTAAAAATTTAAACAAATTTACGCATTTTATTTTTTCCAATATTTATTTTTAAAACTATTGATTCTTTTATTGAAAATATCCCAAAACTTCCCTAATTTATAATTAATAAATCTTATTTTTGTAGCAAATATCCTCCTATGATTGTCAACGTTCTAGACCAAAATAAATCAATATTAAATAAATTTATTTCAGAAATCAGAGATGTCGAAATTCAAAAAGACAGCATGCGATTTCGAAGAAATATTGAAAGAATTGGTGAAATTATAGCTTATGAAATAAGCCAAACGTTAGATTTTCAAAACAAAATTGTTTCTACGCCTTTGGGCACCAAAATAGTGCCGGTTCCAAAAAAAGACATTGTAGTCTGCTCAATTTTAAGAGCAGGTTTGCCTTTACACAACGGACTTTTAAACTTTTTTGACGATGCGGAAAACGCTTTTATATCTGCCTATCGGAAACACATCACCGAAACTGAATTTGAAATCAAAGTGGAATATTTTGCTTCACCTAATTTAGACGGCAAAACGTTGATTTTAGCCGACCCCATGTTGGCAACCGGACAATCTTTGGCAACCGTTTTTGAAGGATTGAAAAAACACGGAACGCCAAAAGAAATTCATTTGGCTTGTGTTATTGGCGCTAAAGAAGGCATTGAATACATTAAAAGTCACTTTCCGCCAACCACCAAATTGTGGATAGCCACTGTTGATGATCATTTAAATGATAAGGGATATATTGTTCCTGGTTTGGGTGATGCAGGCGATTTGTCGTTTGGAATTAAACTATAAAAAATAGACCGAAACCGATACCAGCAAAAAGGCATACAAAATCATATTTCTAATAATTTTAGACTTTATATGATGCATTAAATTTGCAACCATTACTGCGGAAGGAAAAATTACAAAAAACAACTCCGAACCATTTTTAGTTGGCGCCAAAACAACGATTGTTATCGAAATTAAAAGATGGTTGATTAATAGATCCCAAGAAAATTTAAAATTATTTCTTACCGAAACAACTTTTGGGGTTATTTTTACAAGACTCCAAAGCAATACTATTGATAAAAATATAACCGGAATTAATAGCTTTAATAAGGTATAGGAACTAAAATCCAAGTTAATTTCATAACTAAATTTATTGTAAAAAAAAGTGGCGCTTTCAAAATAAAGGCAATAGGTAAAATAAACAATCATGGGCGTTAGAAAGCCCACAATAGGAATAAACAAATTTTTAACCGTGAGTTTTTGATGAATAATCATCCCAACATATACCAACAATATAAAAAAGATACTCCATGAATAAAGAAGTGTAGCAACGCCAATCCAAAAACAAGCGTCAAAAAGCTTCAATTTGGTATCAACGCCAGATCTTAAACTGTAAATTTTTCGAAATCCAAGCATCAATGCAAAATTTGCAAAAACAATGTTAGAAGAAAACATCGCTTCAGGAAAGGTGCCGAATAAAAAAACCATTAAAAGCAATGCGTATGAATTGTCTTTTGTCAACTTGTTTTTTTTGACAATGAAATTTACAATCAGCAGTAATAAAGCAATAAAAATGAAAAAAGAAATTCTTTTAATCAAAAATTGAATTGAAAGTTCTGTCGAATGAAACAAAAAAGTGACCGCAAAATAGTAGACAAACAGCAGTGCCACAATACTAAAAATAGTTGCCGGTTTTGTTTTACTGAAAAAATTTGCTATCATTACTATATTTTATACTTTTGCCTGTAAATATAAATAAGTTATGATTGCAAACAATATTTTTAAAGCGATAGGTGAATTTTGTCAAAATGTTCTATTTGCACCTTATAATAGTATTAGCGCTATGGACAGTTGGTGGCTTCAAAACATGGTAAGCTGGATTTTTGTTGTCATTTTGTTTATTGCTTTATTCTACTGGTTAGGACAACTCAAAAATTACAAAAAAGCAGGAAACGAATAATTTCTTATTTTAAATTCATTTATATTTTTTCCTTTTTTAACAAAACACAAATCCTGTGGGAAGCAAAAATAAACTCAGAAGATTTCGTGAAAACGAAACATTTTCCAATGTCATTCAACCAACACGAAAAGAAGTTATTGATGGTTTCTCCTTAAAAGGAAATTGGCACACACTTTTTAACAACAGCAACCCTATTGTACTTGAATTGGGCTGCGGAAAAGGCGAATACACTATTGCACTGGCACGTAAAAACCCCAACATCAACTATATTGGCGTTGACATAAAAGGTGCTCGTTTTTGGCGTGGAGCCAAAATAGCTTTGGAAGAAAATTTAACCAACGTGGCTTTTTTAAGATTTCAAATTGAGTTGATTGACTTGCTTTTTGTTGAAAATGAAGTCGATGAAATATGGATCACTTTTCCCGATCCCCAAATTAAATACACACGCACCAAACATCGACTCACTAATGCCGAGTTTTTAAAAAAATACCATTTTATTTTAAAATCAGAAGGCATTGTTCATTTAAAAACGGACAGTGAATTTATGCACGGTTACACGCTGGGTTTGCTTCACGGTGAAGGCCATGAAATTATTTATGCACACCACGATATTTATAAAAATTACCATGCGCCCGAAGAAGTGACTTCAACCCAAACCTTTTATGAAAGTCAATATTTAGAAGTAGGAAAGCCTATTACATATATTAAATTTAGGCTAAGGTATTAAAGCCCCCTAGCCCCCGAAGGGGGACGAAGCGTAAAGAAAACAGCCGATGGCTGTTTTTAGCGAACGAGCCAGCTGGCGCGTTGGCTTTTAAAAGTTAAGAACATAACTAGAAAAAATAAAAAAGCATTTTACAATTCGGTTAAATAATTAAGCAACAATAACTTTTAACTTTTAACTTTTAACTTTTAATATTTAAAATTGATGGAAACTTCCGGTAATTTTTTTGAAAAAGTGTATGAGGTTGCAAAACAAATTCCATTTGGCCGGGTTACAAGTTATGGCGCCATCGCAAAATATTTAGGGACAGCAAAATCTGCAAGAATGGTTGGCTGGGCCATGAATGCTTCTCACAATAACGCCGATATTCCTGCCCACAGGGTTGTAAACAGAAACGGATTGTTAACCGGAAAATTTCATTTTGACGGCACCAACCTGATGCAACAATTGCTTGAAAGCGAAGGAATAGTTGTGAAGGAAAATCAAATTCAGAATTTCAGTGCTGTTTTTTGGGATCCTTTTAAGGAATTGTTGTAGTTGCTAAATTTTGAATTTTATGCTTTTTAATTCCCTTTGGAGGTTTGGGGCCTTTTTTAACTTATAAACTTTGCGACTTTGTGAATTCATTTAAATCTGTATCTTTGTTGTTTAGAATGATTTTATATAAACAACATGGCATATACAAAAAAAGAAATCTCAAATGCACTTGAAACCATCACTGCACCTGGTGAAGGGATAAATTTAATTGAAAGTGGCGCAGTTAAAAATATTGTAACTTTCGACAAAGAAGTTATTGTTGATGTAACTATTGGAAACCCAACGTTACAAGCTAAAAAGAAAATGGAAGTTGAAATTATGAAGGCAATTCACCAACATGTGGATGTGAAAGCCGACGTAAAAGTAAATGTAACCTCTGTGGCATCTGATAAACCAACAGAAAAATCTAAACCAAAAGTTCCAGGAATTCAGAATATTATCGCAATTGCTTCAGGAAAAGGCGGTGTAGGTAAATCTACCATTACCGCAAATATTGCTGTTTCATTACAAAAAATGGGATTTAAAGTGGGTATTTTAGATGCCGACGTTTACGGTCCTTCCATTCACTTAATGTTTGATGTGGCGCATGCAAAACCATTGTCAGTTGAAATTGACGGCAGTTCAAAAATGAAGCCCATTGAGAGCTACGGTGTAAAAATATTGTCTCTAGGATTCTTTGTTGATGCAAATCAGGCCGTTATTTGGCGTGGTGCAATGGCTGGGAAAGCTTTAAACCAGTTGATTTTTGACTCACATTGGGGAGAACTTGATTTTTTATTGATTGATTTACCTCCGGGAACAGGCGATATTCACCTTTCAATTGTACAAGCAGTTCCAGTAACAGGCGCTATCATTGTAAGCACACCGCAAAATATCGCTTTGGCCGATGCCAAAAAAGGTGTGGCAATGTTTCAACAAGAAAGCATCAATGTTCCTGTTTTGGGCATTGTTGAAAATATGAGTTATTTTACGCCTGCTGAACTTCCAGAAAATAAATATTATATTTTTGGGCAAGACGGAGCGAAAAACTTGGCAAAAGACATTGATGTTGCCTTTTTAGGAGAAATACCTTTGGTGCAAAGCATTCGGGAATCGGGCGATGTTGGGCATCCGGTGGCGCTTCAGGACAATACGCCTTTAGAAATTGCTTTTTCAGAAATTACTAAAAATGCGCTGTCACAGTTGGTAAAAAGAAACAGTGATTTACCGCCTACTGAAATTGTTCGAATTACGACCATGAGCGGTTGCAGCACAAAAAAATAAAAAATTATGGAAGAAGAAGAACTAAAAATTATTGTTGAAAATGCATTGCAGGAAATCAGGCCTTATTTACAGGCTGATGGCGGCAATATTACATTGGTTGATATACACGACAATATTGTTAGTGTTCAGTTAGAGGGCAACTGTTTGGGTTGCTCCGTAAATCAAATGACTTTAAAAAACGGGGTTGAAGCCACCATAAAAAGGCACGCTCCCCAAATTTTACAAGTGATTGAGGTGAACGGAATCACTTTTTAGCTTTCAAAAAACAGTCTAATAAAAGAGCACTTAACGTGCTCTTTTTTATTTCATTAAACATTCAAAAATATTTTTATATTTGTAAAATATGAAAACAGCCTGGACAGAATTATTGATACTTCTAAAGTTCTTGATCAAGAGAAATCCTGAATGAAAATATTCATGGCTAACGTTGCAAACTAAAATTTTTGTAACTTTAAGGCTGTGATTCCGTCCAAAATGATAAAATTATTGGACCTATATTCATAAAAACTACTAACCCTTTTTTAGGGAATTCATAACTAAAAAAATATACGATTATGCCTAGATATTATTCATTGGGTAAAATTCCGCCAAAACGTCACACCACTTTTGAAAAACCTACGGGCGGATTGTATCAGGAAGAACTTTTCGGAACTGCAGGTTTTGCCGGAATGTCATCATTGATCTATCACTTAAATCCGCCCACAGTGGTTACGGAAATCAAAAAAGTGAAAGATGTTACGCCAAAAATCGCCATCGACAAAAATATGAAAGCACTCAGTTTTAAAGGATTTTCCTTAAAACCCGAAGCTGATTATCTGGAAAGCCGGAAAACAGTTTTTGTAAACAGCGATTTACATATTGGCTTGGCAGCGCCAACAGCATTTTCATCGGCCTATTTTTATAAAAATGCCGATGCGGATGAGATGCTTTTTGTGCATGTTGGTTCAGGAACTTTAAAAACGATGTATGGAAATATCGCTTTTAAATATGGCGATTATGTGATTATTCCAAGGGGAACGGTATATCAAATAGACTTTGATACGCAGGAAAACCGATTGCTTTATGTTGAGTCATTTAGCCCAATTGTAACGCCAAAGCGCTATCGAAATAACTTCGGGCAAATGTTGGAACATTCTCCATTTTGCGAACGAGATTTTAAACTGCCAACCAATTTACAAACCCATGATGAGAAAGGAAACTTTAAAATTTTCATCAAAAAACAAGGTGTTTTGTGGGAATACAATTACCTAAATCATCCTTTTGATGCTGTTGGCTGGGACGGATTTAATTATCCTTATGCTTTTTCCATTCACGATTTTGAACCAATAACAGGCCGAATTCATATGCCGCCGCCAATTCATCAAACTTGGGAAGCTTCAGGATTTGTGGTTTGCTCATTTGTGCCAAGAATGTACGATTATCACCCAAAATCGGTTCCGGCGCCATACCACCACAGCAATATAGATTCGGAAGAAATATTGTATTATGTAGACGGTGATTTTATGAGCCGAAACAATATTGAAAAAGGACAAATTACCTTGCATCCGGGAGGAATCCCTCACGGTCCGCATCCGGGCGCCATTGAAAGAAGCGTCGGAAAAAAATTCACCGAAGAATTGGCTGTGATGATTGATCCTTTTAAACCGGTGATGATTACCGAAGAAGCGATGAATTTGCAAGTAGATGATTATTATAAATCTTGGATAACTGAATAGAGAGAAGAGAGAAGAGAGAAGAGAGAAGAGAAAAAAGAAAAATAAATACTATGATAAGACATAATTATAAAAAATTAAAAATTTGGCAATTGGGATTGCAAATCTCAATGGATGTTTCCGATATTATAAGTGAATTTCCTACTCATGAAAAGTATGATTTAAGTTCGCAATTAAGTAGATGCTCTATTTCAATTCCAAGTAATATTGCTGAAGGTTCATCAAGAACTGACAAGTCTTTTTCTCATTTCATTGACATTTCTTTAGGTTCATCCTTTGAATTAGGAACACAGTTATTAATTGCAAGCCACAAAAAATATATAACTATTGAAACATTAACAACACTTGAAAACAAAATAGAAGAATTTCAAAAAATGACTATGGGATTTCAAAATAACCTGAATTAAATGTGTCTCTTTTCTCTATTCTCTTTTCTCTATTCTAAAAAATAAATTATGAGCAATCTAAAACAAAAACAAAACTTCAACTACGGACTGGAAAAAATATTTCCGGATGCACAAGATTTCTTGCCATTATTGGGAACTGATTATGTGGAAATGTATGTTGGAAATGCCAAACAGGCAGCGCATTATTATAAAACAGCATTCGGATTTCAATCGCTGGCTTATGCCGGATTGGAAACTGGCTTAACCGACAGGACCAGTTATGTTTTGGTTCAGGATAAAATTAAATTGGTACTGACCACACCAATGCCGAATAAAAATAACCAGGAAATTTTTGACCATATTGAAAAACACGGTGACGGCGTTAAAGTGGTGGCGCTTTGGGTAGAAGATGCCACAAAAGCTTGGCAAGAAACCACCAAACGAGGCGCAAAATCGTTTATGGAACCCACCAAAGAAAGTGATGAAAACGGAGAAGTTGTTCGTTCCGGAATCCATACTTATGGTGATACTGTCCACGTTTTTGTTGAAAGAAGAAATTACAACGGCCTGTTTTTGCCAAAATTTGTAAAATGGGAATCAAGACATAATCCGACTGATGTTGGTTTAAGATATATTGACCATATGGTTGGGAATGTGGGCTGGAACGAAATGAATATCTGGTCAAAATTTTACAATGAAGTGATGGGGTTTGCAAATCTGATTACTTTTGATGACAAAGATATTTCAACAAAATACACGGCATTAATGAGCAAAGTGATGACCAACGGAAACGGCCGCGTAAAATTCCCGATTAACGAACCTGCCGAAGGTGTCAAAAAATCGCAAATTGAAGAATATTTAGATTTTTATGGAGGTCCGGGCGTTCAACACGTCGCAGTTGCCACCAACAATATTTTGGAAACCGTAAAAGCATTGACAGATCGTGGCGTTGAATTTTTGTATGTTCCAGGTTCCTATTATGACACCGTTTTGGACAGGGTTGGAGAAATTGATGAAGATTTGTCAGCATTAAAAGATCTCGGGATTTTAGTTGACAGGGATGATGAAGGCTATTTATTGCAAATTTTTACCAAACCCGTAACCGACAGGCCAACGCTATTTTTTGAAATTATTCAAAGAAAAGGTGCGCAATCCTTCGGAAAAGGCAATTTTAAAGCCTTGTTTGAATCTATTGAAGCCGAACAAGAACGCAGGGGAACCTTGTAAAATTAAAATTATTAATAAAAGCTTAACGGTGTAAGTGTTAAGCTTTTATTATTTTTGGCGCGATAATTGTATTTTTAGAAAAACAATTCGTTATAAAACATATAGATGAAAAACATTATACCTATTTTTATTTTTTTAATTGCATTTACTTCAATTGGGCAGTCCGTTCAAAAATCGAATGAGCCTATTTCTAAAATAAAAAAAACATCACAAAATTTCGCTTTCCAAAAAGGGGAATGGCTAAAGTTTAAAATGAGCTATAGCAATTTTCTGAATGCAGGTTTTTCAACCATGGAAGTTAGAGAAACTACCCATAACCAAAAAGAAGCATTCCATATTCTTGGAAAAGGAAAATCTACAGGAATTGTGAGTTTGTTTTTTAATGTGACAGACGATTATCAAACTTTTATGTACAAAGAATCTTTGTTGCCGTATCGTTTCATCAGAAAAATTGATGAAGGCGGTTATACCAAAGACGAAGAAATCTTATTCAATCATGACAAAAAAGAAGCCATTGTAAAAAACCATAAACATAAAACCGTTGACAAGCACCCCATAGGTGACGATATCCAGGACTTATTGTCATCTTTATACTATCTGAGAAATCAAAATTTAACCAATTTGAAAGCTGGCGATGAACTTGAATTAAAAATGTTTCTTGATAAAGAAACCACCAATTTTAAACTTCATTTTTTGGGAAAAGAGGTGGTGAAAACCAAATTCGGCAAAGTTAACGCTTTAAAATTTAGGCCAATGGTACAGGCAGGACGTGTTTTTAAAGCTCAAGAAAGTCTGACTATTTGGATAAGCGATGATGAAAATAAAATTCCTTTGCTTATTAAAGCTTCGCTTGCTGTGGGCTCTCTGCGAGCAGATTTAGACCAATATAGAGGTTTAGCACACCCTTTTAACATAATTTTTTGAAATAAAATTGTATTTTCGCAATTCATTTGTTGATTCAAATTTAATTGTTAAAATAGCATACCTTGAAAAAATTATTTGCCCTTTTATTCGTTGTTCTAAGTATTGCCTGTAAAAATGAAAAACCTGAAACCATATTAATCCCTGAAAAAATTGTTTATGAATTTGGTTATAGATTAAATGATTATAAAGTTATAAATGACACGCTTAGATCTGGAGAAAACTTTGGGGAAATATTATCAAGAAATAAAATTAGCAGCTCAAAAATACACGAAATTGTAACCAAGATAAGAGATTCTTTCAACATTAGAAGTCTTAAAGCGGGAGTGCCTTACACCATACTGGCTAAAGAAGATTCAACCCAACAAGCACAAGTATTTATTTACAGGCAGTCAAAAATTCTTTACACCATTATCGATTTTAAAGACTCTACAATTTTTGTGGTGAATGGAAAAAGACCTATCAAAACTAAAATCGCAACAGCTTCAGGATTAATTACCACACATCTTTCGCACGCAATCAAAAGTCAAGGATTAAGTCCGGATTTAACCTATAAAATGGCCGATGAAGTTTTTGCCTGGGCCATCGATTTTTCCAAGCTTCAAAAAAATGATAAATTCAAATTGATCTACGAGCAATTTTACATTGAAGACACCATTCCTGTTGGAATAGGAAAAATAAAAGCGGCCTTTTTTGAGCATAACGACAAACCTTTCTATGCTTTTAATTACAAAACCGACTCTACCCATAAAGCTTCAGAGTATTATGATGAGAAAGCCAATATTTTACGCAGGCAATTTTTAAAAATGCCCGTTAAATTCAGCAGAATTTCTTCAAAATACAATTTACAAAGGCGCATTGCTTATTACGGGAATAAAATTAAAGCGCACAAAGGGACAGATTATGCCGCTCCAATTGGGACGCCAATTGAAGCTACCGCAAATGGTACGGTAACAGAATCAAAGTATGCTGGCGGCAATGGAAATTACGTTAAAATTAAACATAACGGCACTTACAGCACGCAATATTTGCATATGAGCAAACGTGCCGTAAAGGTTGGCGATTATGTAAAACAAGGGCAAGTTATAGGTTATATAGGAATGACTGGAAATACGGCCGGGCCTCATGTATGCTATCGTTTTTGGAAAAATGGGGAACAAGTTGATCCGTTAAAACAAAAATTCCCTAACTCAGAACCTATGAAAAAAGACAAAGTGCCTGCTTATAACAAATATATTGGACCACTTAAAATTCAATTGGATTCCATAGAATATCCAGATAATAATATTTTATTTTAATAGAAAAAACAGCAATTAATTCTCAGATCAAGACCATGAAGAACATCAACCCAACCGAAACAAAAGCTTGGCAAAAGCTAACATCACACTATAAAACCTTAGAATCAGTTCATTTAAAATCAATGTTTAACAATGATTCTGATCGAAAAAATAAATTCACGATCAATTTCAACGACTTCGAATTTGATTATTCAAAAAACAGAATCACCGAAGAAACACTGAAACTTTTATTGGAATTGGCCCATGAAGTTGATTTAGAAAGTGCCATTAATGCTTATTTTTCAGGAGAAAAAATTAATAAAACCGAAAACAGGGCCGTACTGCACACTGCCTTAAGAAACCAATCAAATGAAGCCATTTTATTTGAAGGAAATAATATTATGGTTGACGTAAAAGATGCCTTGAGTAAAATGGAGTCTTTTACCGATAAAATTGTTTCTGGAGATTGGAAAGGTTACACCAATAAATCGATTACCGATGTGGTAAATATTGGTATTGGCGGATCGGATTTGGGACCTGATATGGTGGTGGAATCGTTAAAATATTATAAAAACCATTTAAACGTTCATTTTGTATCAAATGTTGACGGTGACCACGTTCAGGAAGTTATCAAAAATTTAAATCCGGAAACTACCCTGTTTGTCATTGTTTCAAAAACATTTACCACGCAAGAAACCCTTACCAACTCAACCACCATAAAAAAATGGTTTTTGCAAACTGCTTCAGAAAGTGATGTTTCAAAACATTTTGTGGCAGTTTCCACCAATTTAAAAGCGGCGAATGGCTTTGGTATTGACACAGAAAATGTTTTTACTATGTGGGATTGGGTTGGCGGCCGTTTTTCATTGTGGAGCACTGTTGGCTTAACCATAAGTTTGGCTGTTGGCTTCAAAAATTTTAAAGAATTGCTCATTGGCGCTTATGAAATGGATGAACATTTTAAAAATACGCCTTTTGAAAACAATGCGCCGGTAGTTTTAAGTTTGATTGGCGTTTGGTACACCAACTTTTTTAATGCGGAAACCGAAGTCATTTTACCATACACACAATATCTAAGTAAATTTGCGCCTTACCTGCAACAAGCCATTATGGAAAGCAATGGTAAAAGCGCGGACAGAAACGGAAAACGGGTAACCTACCAAACCGGAAATATTATTTGGGGAAGCACAGGCACAAACGCCCAACATGCTTTTATCCAATTATTGCATCAGGGAACCAAATTAATTCCGGCCGATTTTATCGGATTTAAAGAATCACTTTACGGAAACACTGAACATCACACCAAATTAATGGCCAACTTTTTTGCGCAAACCCAAGCATTGGCCGAAGGAAAAACAAAAGAAGAAGCGCATTTAGATTTAAAAATGCAAGGCAAAATGGATGAAATAGAAACTTTATTGCCTTACAAAGTTTTTGAAGGAAATAAACCAAGCACCTCTATTTTAATCACAAAACTTACCCCAAAAACTTTGGGAAGCCTTATTGCTTTTTATGAACACAAAATATTTGTTCAGGGAATTATATGGAATATTTTCAGTTTTGACCAGTTCGGCGTTGAATTGGGAAAAGAATTGGCCAATAAATATCTTCAAAAATAGCGATTGATTCAATTTGTTTTTTTGGATTTTGAACGACTAAAACGCTAAATTTAAATGGTCGTCGCTTTTTTCTGAAACACACAACACTACCTTTATAAAATTTTAAAAAAACAGCTGATTTATATAAAATCACGCTGTTTTTTTATGAAAAAGACGATTTTTGTTTTTAAAATAAAATTTTCAAAATTTCAGTCACCAGAAAAGATCATTTATTTACTTATTTTTCAATTTAAAAAGCAACCTTTCCATTTTACATACATCTGTTGATAAACTGTTAACATTTAAAATAATAGAACTTAATTTTAAATGTGTTTTTTATTACTTTTATCTTAATCCTTTGTTAAAAACTTAACAATTTATTAATGATTCTTTTGATTAAAAAGACAATTTTTGCACAAACATTTATTTCAAATTAAAACTAACTTAAACAATGAGAAAATTTAAAAATTTATTAATTGCAGTCCTGTTTTTTAGCGCTTCTGCAATTTTTGCTCAAGGTGTAACTACATCTTCTGTTAATGGTAAAATTACGGACAACAATGGTGATGCTTTACCAGGAGCTAATGTTGTTGCAGTACACACTGAATCAGGCACAAAGTATGGTGCTTCAACTGATTATGACGGCTTTTTCAGAATCTCAAATATGAGAGCTGGAGGTCCTTATACAATTACAATATCATTCGTTGGTTTTAACGAATATTCCCAAAATAATGTATTCCTTCAATTAGGTCAAACATTTGCAATCAACTATCAAATGACTGAAGCCGCTAACGCATTGCAAGAAGTTGTTATTAAAGGTGCAATAAATGGCATCTTTGATGGTAACAAAACTGGCACAGGAACGTATGTAAGCAAAAAACAAATGGAAACTTTACCAACAGTTTCAAGGGGAATAGGTGATTTTTTAAGAACAACTCCCCAAGCTCAGGTTAGCGGAAGCACAATTTCAATTGGCGGACAGAACAATAGATACAATGCCATTTATATTGATGGCGCTGTTAATAATGATGTTTTTGGTTTGGCTTCTTCAGGAACAAACGGAGGACAAACTGGCGTAAACCCAATCTCTGTAGATGCTATTGAATCTTTTCAGGTTTCGGTTGCTCCATTTGATGTAAGAATATCAGGGTTTTCAGGAGGTGCAATCAGTGCTGTAACACGTTCAGGAACCAATGAATTTGAAGGATCTGTTTATGGTTTTGTTCGTAATGAATCTTTGTCTGGGAAAACTCCGGTTGATTTAGTCCCTGTTGGAGGAGAAAGAGAAAAATTAGCCGATTTTTCAGCTAAAACTTTTGGAGTAAGAGCTTCGGGTGCAATTACAAAAGATAAATTATTTTATTTTATTAATTATGAAAATCAAAATGATGAAACTCCAACGCCTTTCAACTATGCTAATTATATTGGAAGTTCATCGGAAAGTGATATCATAAACTTAAGCAACTATCTTATCAATACTTATGGTTTCAATCCTGGAACTTACTTAAGTAATGCCAACACATTAAAAAGCGATAAATTAGTTGCTAAATTGGACTGGAATATTAATGATAATAATAAGCTGGTTGTAAAACACAGTTATGTAAAAGCTGAGCAAGTAAATGCAGCAACTTCAAGCACAAATGGTATACGTTTTAGCAGTGGCGGTATTTACTTTCCTTCTACAACAAATACAACTTCCCTAGAATTAAACTCTAAGTTAAGTGATAAGACTTCAAATAGTTTAACGCTTGCTTACACTTCAGTGTTAGATGATAGAAATCCAGTAGGAAATCCGTTTCCATCTGTAAGAATTAAAGACGGTTCTGGAGGTATCTTTTTTGGTTCAGAAGCATTCTCTACCGCCAATATATTAGAACAAAAAATCGCAACACTTACTGATAACTTTGAGATTTACTATGGTAAACACACTGTGACATTAGGAGCGAATTTAGAATACGCTGATGTAAGAAATGTATTTATTAGACAAAATTTTGGTTATTATGAATTTAATAATTTAAGTGGATTTCTTAGTGGTGTCCGACCTGATCTATACCAAAGAAGTTATTCTTTACAGGGTGGTCTTGGAGATGATTCAAAAGGCGCTGCAGAATTTGATATGTTTCAAGTAGGAGCATACGTTCAAGATGAAATACAAGTTTCAAATGATTTTAAAGTGAGTTTAGGTTTAAGATTTGATGCTCCTATTTGGTCAGATGGTTTGGTAAATGATTCCTTTAATACCACTACTGTAGGCTTATTGGAAGCTGCCGGTAAAGATTTACAAGGAGCAAGAGTTGGGGAAGGTGTATCCACAACAATTCATTTTTCTCCAAGAGCTGGATTTAACTGGAATGTAAATGGAGAATTTAACACCCAAATTCGAGGTGGTATTGGGGTATTTACTTCAAGAGTTCCTTTGGTTTGGCCTGGAGCTGTTTACAATAATAATGGTATGGCAATAGGTGCTGCAGATAGAAATAACTTACCTACCGGTGTTTCGTTTATAGCAGACCCATATGGACAACCTGTTGGTCCAGCAGTAGGATCTGGCCAATTGGGTGGTGACATCAACCTTTTTTCAAGTGACTTTAAATTGCCACAAGTATTAAAAGTTAATTTAGCTGTTGACCAAAAATTACCATTCTGGGGATTAATTGCTTCAGCTGATTTTCTTTACAACGATAATATTTCAGCGGTTTATTATGAAAACTTAAACTTAAAGGATGCTACACAATTCCAAACTGGAACTGGAGATACAAGACCTTATTACAACAGAAATAGCAGAATTGATCCAACATATTTTGGAATATATTTAGGATCAAACACCAGTAAGGGATATTCTTGGAATGGATCTTTAACCTTAACTAAGCCTTATAGCAATGGATTTTTTGCTAGTGCTTCATATAGTTATGGCGATTCATACAGTGTTTTTGAAGGAACAAGTTCACAAAACTCTTCTCAATGGAGAACACAATTAAGTGTGAATGGTAAAAATTCTGATTTACCAGCCGCTAGGTCACAATTTGCGCAAGGTCATAGAATTATTGCAAACGCCTCTTATGATTTAAAATGGAACGAGAACATAAAAACTACTTTTGGTGTCTTTTACCAAGGTGTTGACGGTAATTCATTTACTTATGTTTATCAACAAGGAGCACGTGTGTTAAATGATGATTCAAGTGACAATGCTATTATATATGTGCCAGCAAATGCTGCAGATATCAGATTAAAAGACGGTGTTAACGGATTAACTGCAGCGCAACAATGGACTGCTTTAGATGCATTTATTGAAAGTAATGATTATTTAAAAAGCAGAAGAGGAAAATATGCAGAAAGAAATGCCGATAGAGCACCTTGGAGTGATGTGGTAGATTTAAAAGTATTGCAAGATTTCTCCATTAAATTTGGCAAAAAAACACATACTTTACAAGCTTCATTTGATATTTTCAACTTCACCAATTTAATTAACAAAAATTGGGGAGTTCAAAAATTCGCTCCAAATTTTGGACAAATTGCATTACTGAGAACAGAGTCTGAAGGCGTAGCTCCGGTATATAGCTTTAATCCAGCAGTTGTTGAGAATATGTTTACTATTGATGATAGCGGAATTGAAAGCTCAAGATGGCAAATGCAAATTGGTTTAAGATATATTTTTAAATAAACCAATTTTTAATTCTTATAAAACCACCCAAATGGGTGGTTTTTTTATTTAAATGCTTCCTTCTTGACAGTAAAAAGATAGTTTTTATTGTTAATAATAATCAAAATTAATTGTTGTAAAATCAACCCAATTTTGTTAACATAATTGGTTAACAATTATTCTAAAATAATTAATTTTTTAACCATTTAATAAGCAACTAATCACGTTATTTAACATCTGTTAATAAACTGTTAACATTTAAAACCTTGTAGCACAGTTTTAAAGGTGTTTCCCCACTTTTTTCTTAATTTCTTGTTAAAATTTAACAATTTATTAAAGATTCTTTTGGTAGAAATGACCATTTTTGCACAAACAATTAATTCAAATTTAATTTAAACAATGAGAAAATTTAAAAATTTGTTAATGGTAGTACTATTAATTAGTTCTTCTGCCATTTTCGCTCAAACCAAACTTACAGGTAAGGTTGTTGATGAAACAAATCAACCATTACCAGGCGCTTCTTTAGTTGTCAAAGGCACTAAAACAGGCGCTTCAACAGATTTTGATGGAAACTTTACTTTGGAAACTACCGTTGCCAAAGGTACTTTGCAAGTTTCATTCATAGGTTATGAAACATCTTCTGTATCATTTAGTGGAAATGCTAATTTAGGAACAATTGTACTTAATCCTTCTGCTGAAACTTTATCGGAAATTGTAATCACACAAGCTTCTTTTGCTATTGAAAGAAAAACGCCTGTTGCGGTTTCCACTATTTCAGCATCACTTATTGAAAACAAATTAGGAACTCAAGAGTTCCCTGAAATTTTAAAATCTACTCCAGGTATTTATGCCACAAAACAAGGTGGTGGTTATGGTGATTCTCGTGTAAATCTTCGCGGTTTTGAATCGGCCAATATTGCTGTAATGATTAATGGCGTACCTGTTAATGATATGGAATGGGGTGGCGTTTACTGGTCTAACTGGGCTGGCTTAAGTGATGTTACAAGATCTATGCAAGTACAACGCGGACTTGGAGCATCAAAAGTGGCAGCACCTTCTTTGGGTGGATCTATCAATGTTGTAACAAAATCTACCGACGCTAAAGAAGGCGGCGCTATTTCTTATGGTGTTGGTAACGATGGTTATAACAAAATGGGCTTCTCTTATTCTACCGGATTGACTGAAAAAAATTGGGCCATTACCCTTTTAGGTTCAAAAACTTGGGGAGACGGATATATTCAGGGAACTGAGTTTGAAGCTGTTAATTATTTTGTCAATATTTCGAAAAAAATAAACGATGCTCATCAATTGTCATTTACCGCATTTGGTGCGCCACAGTGGCACAATCAAAGAAATAATGGCGATAAATTGCTTATTTCTGAATGGCAAAAACAACCGTTGAAATACAGATACAACGCTTCTTACGGTTTTGACATGAACGGTCAACGTAAAGTTTCATCGCGTAATGTTTATCACAAACCACAAATATCCTTAAATCATACGTGGACAATCAATGAAAAATCAAACCTTTCTACAGTGCTTTATTCATCCATCGGTGATGGAAGCGGAACAAGCGGACAAGGATTTTCATCAGCTGATCGCGGAAATTGGTTTGGATCATCAAATGGCATCCCAAATACTGCTTTTCGTGATGTTGACGGAACTTTTGATTATGCCGGTATTTATACCTTAAACAGAGCAAGTGACAATGGATCTAGAATGATTATGTCAAAAAGTGTTAACCAACATAAATGGTATGGTGCTTTATCAACCTACAGCACTAAGATTGGTGAAAACGTAGATTTCTTCGGAGGACTTGATTTTAGATATTATAAAGGTATTCATACCAACGTAATTACAGATTTATATGGCGGTAGCTTTTTTATTGATGCAACATCCTCTCGCCCGCTTCTTAGCGACGACTCTTGGAGAACAAATAAATTAGGTGTAGGCGATGTTGTTTATCGTGATTATGATGGTTTTGTATTTAGCCAAGGCGTTTTTATGCAAGCTGAATATAACAAAGAAGCACTTAGCACTTTCATCTCTTTATCAGGATCAAACACCAGCAACTGGCGTGTAGACCGTTTTTACTACGATAGCGACCAGTCCACATCAGAAACTGTTAACTTTTTAGGATTTAGCGCCAAAGGAGGTGCCAATTACAATTTAGACGACAACCATAATGTATTTGCAAATATTGGAACCATTTCACGCGCCCCATTTTTCTCGGGTGGTGCTTTCTTACAATCAACAACAAGCAATGTAACCAATCCAAATGCGGTTAATGAAAAAGCATTTTCCTATGAATTAGGTTATGGTTACAGATCATCTTTCTTCTCTGCCAACTTAAATCTTTACCGTACCCTTTGGAAAGATAAAACATTGGTTCGTTCCATTAATGCTAACAGTCCTGAAAGTTTGGTTGCAAACATGGATGGAGTGAATGCACTTCATCAAGGAATTGAAATTGATTTCAATGCTAAACCAATTGAAGGCCTTACAATTACCGGTATGATTTCTTATGGTGACTGGAATTGGCAAGATGATGCTTCTGGATATCTTTACAACCGTAGCGGACAACCAACAGATGCAAATGGAAATATAGTGGAATTACAAAGCCCTCAACATGCCAAAATTGATGTGAACATTGGTGGAATCCGCGTAGGTAATTCTGCACAAACAACTGCAGCATTAGGTGTTAGGTATGAAGTTATTAAATCAATTAATGTAGGTGTTGATGCCAATTACTTTGGAAGAAATTATGCCAATTTCAACATTTCATCTGTAGGAACAAGCCTAAATCCAGCTAATTTCGCACAGCCTTGGCAAATTCCAGACGCAACAACGTTTGACCTAAACGCTAGTATTCGCTTCAAAATAAGCAGTTTTGATGCCGTATTGGTTGGGAATATCCAAAATTTATTAAATGCTGAGTACATTACAGATGCAAACGATGGCGTTAATCACGATTGGCAAACATCTCCTGTATTTTATGGTTTCGGAAGAACTTTCTCTACCTCATTAAAAATTAAATTCTAAAAACTGAAAAAATGAAAAATACAATCTATTCATTGCTATCGGTATTTGTTTTCGCGGTACTTTTTAGTGCTTGTGATGACTTTAACGACCAATTTGAAGGACTTGATGACAAGACTCAAATTAAAAATTTAGCAGCGTACAACTACACGTTGACGGAAGCTGATTACACCACCATCAGCAATGCAGCGGTAAAAGTTGCAACAACTCCTGCAGAAATTAGTCTTGCCACAAGTATCAAAAACAATAAATACTTTACAACTGCAGTACCTGCTTCTACATATGTGCCGTTCTTGCTTAAAACCCAGTATCCTTATGCTGATTTAGGTTCTACAGCTATGATTACTTATGCTTTTAATGAAGCTCGTCCTGCTTACTTAGATGCTTTTGCGAATGCAAGCGTTTATACATTAAACAGTGCTGATTATGCTTCAAGCGGAAGCAACGCATTAGGGTTTTATCCAAATGTAAATCCTCAAAATTTTTTAGGTGATATTCTTGCTGCTAATATTCCTTCTCCAACTGCAGGAGAAATAAAATTGGTGAAATACAGCCAATATACAGAAGTGCCTGTTATAACTACAACCACTAATTATTTATTGGAAGAAAATTTTAATTTTGGATCAACAGCAGGTAATTTAACAGCCCTAACAAACACTTGGACTGCGCATTCAGGTACCACCGGTTTTGTAGGATATGCCACTTCAAGTTTGTCAATGGCAAATTACCCTTCAACGGGATTAGGTGGGTCTGCTACAATAGCTACTGCAGGAGTTGAAGATATTAATAAAAAATTTACAGCCCAAAATTCAGGAACTGTGTATTTTAGTGCCTTAGTAAATTTAAGTGCTGTTGGTACTGGAGCATATTTTTTCCATGTTTATGAACATGGAACTGGTAATTTTAGAGCCAGAATTGGCGCTAAAGATAATGGTGCTGGAAAAATTTTATTTGGTCTTAGCACAAGTGCATCAAATCAAGTATATGGAACTACCGCTTTTGATTTAAACACAACTTATCTTATTGTCGCTTCCTATAATATAGACAATGGTGTATCTAATTTATATATTCTTTCTTCTCCTTCTGCAACTATGCCTGCCACACCTGAAGTGTCAGACACCGGAACAGCAGGAAGCGTTACTGATGCTGTTGCGATTAGACAAGCTTTAGGCGGACCTGCAGGTACTTTTGATGGCGTTCGTGTTGCTAAAACTTGGGCGGATCTCATGGTGAACGTTGTTACGGTAACTATAGAAGGCGCTAAAACAAATGAAGAAGTTTATTATCAATATGCCGCCAACAAATGGACACCTGCACAAGGTATTTATGTGTTGACTATTGAGGATTATGATTCTATGGGAACAGCTGCTGGACAACCTGGCAGATTTAACAATTTCGATAGCACAATGCCACCCGAAAATTACTTGCCAACTTTATTGGCAAAACTATATCCATATGCCCAAAATGGAAATAAGCAAATCGTTGCTTACAAATATTTTTCAGGAGGATTACAAACACGTGTTGATGAATATATTTTTCAGGCAGGAAAATGGTCTAAGCCGTCTTCTGTGATTTCAAAAACAGAACAGTTTGTTTATTCAAATATAGGATGGGTATTTGATCCAACTGTGAAAATAGTGATGGGAACTTCTGATTATCAATTAATGGTTGATTATGTTTTGGCAACACCAAGCATTGCCGCATTGGCTCATCCATTTTTTAAAAATGAAGAATACTATTATGGTTTTGCAAGCAGATACAACAATGTTAGTTTCCGTTTAAGCTACCGTAATCCTTATTTCACAGGTGAATATGTAAAACCAGCTTCAACAGATCCTGAAATGTTTGCTTTAACTACAGATGCAGCAAAAGTTGCTTTGATGTGGACGAGATTGAAAGAGGGAATGGGGAAATTTTTACAACTGAGATACCCAAATGCGGTTCCAACCGTGGGCGGACTTGATGTATATTACCATGCAACAACCTATGTTTATTATCCTACAGGAATTTCCGCAGGAAATCAATACCACAAATATATTTTCAAATGTACTGCAGCTGCTTCAGGCAGCACACCGCCAGTATTTGAATATATTTCTGATGCTAAAGTGGATTAAATTTAGTTTAATTACAATCATAAAAAGCTGTCTGGGTTATTCCAGGCAGCTTTTTTTATGAATCTAATTATCCTTATAAATAAATGTATGGGCACTAAAATGATAAGTTACTTGTGCAATATATTGCAGATAAATTAAGTGATTCCGCGCTATTTGAAGTAAAGAAATACTCGCAAATTTAAAAGCAATATGATGGCATTGAAAATCTAAATAAGAATTGATAAAAGGCTTGGCAGGTTGACACTGATTATTTGCAGAAATGTTACTGGTAACTATTTACAGTTTCGAAATCAGCTTATCAAACATTATTTACAATACACCACAAATAAAACCAGCCTGAATAATGGTTTTAAAATCCATTATTCAGGCTGGTTTTTCAATAGTTAATTAGAGATCTTATTCTATGCTAAAAACTAATCCGTAGTAAAACTCCAAACCTGGCCAACTGTTTGTCCGCCTTTATTGTCTTTAACCGTCACTTTCCAGTAATATTTTGTTGAGGCAGTAACAGGTCTGCTTAATGACGAAACGCTTTGATTTGCAGAAACAATCGCTGTTGGCGGATTTACGGTTCCAAAATATACATCATACGTTAAAGTATCGCTTGTGTCAACATCAAACGCTGTCCATTGTAAGTTTACCGTGGCTGTGGTTTGCACTGAATTTAATGCAGGACCAACCAATACCGGTGAAAATGGCAAATGGTTTGTGATACCAACGCCTTCTGTATATAAATTGAAGGTTGATGAATAATTGCTTGACGCATTTTTACTGTCGGTTGCTTTTACCCTCCAATAATAGGCAATTCCTTTTTCCAAAGTAATTGATTTGCTGGTGGTGGTTGAGGTTTGCGTATGTGAAACCGGTGAAAATGATGTGTTTTTGGCCACTTGTATTTCATAGGTAATAACGCCGCCTTCAGCATCCGTTGAAGCGTTCCAGGTAAAATTCAACACATTGTCTGTGCACAATGAATTGTTTACAGGCAAAGCCAAAGTTGGAACTGTTGGCGCTGTGTTTACAACTGGTGGAGGTGTTGGGTCGCTGCCGCCGCCGCCGCATGATCCTAAACTGATGCTTAATATTGTGATATATAAAAGATTTCTCATCGTGTTATTGTTTAATAATTTTCAGGGTTACAGGTTGGTCTAAAAGCACTTTTGCGATATACACGCCCGTTGGTTTGTTCGCTAAACTTAACTGCACTTTTCCGTAAACAACCGGGTATTTTTTTGTTGAAATCAATTGTGAATTGAAGTTGTACAATTCAACAACCACTTCTGTTTCTGAAGTTGGAACCGTAATTTCAAAAGCGCCTTGGGTTGGATTTGGATACGCAAAAACAGTATCAAAAGCATCGATGGTTTTTGCATAGATTCCTTCGCAGGAAACTGCCGTTTTAACTTCCAAAACATCACCGCCTTTTACATCAACAGAAAATATTGGCGCGCTTGTTTCAAATTGTTCCATTCCGTTTACAAAAACCGTAAATGGTGCGGTTCCTTTTTCAATTTCAACAGAAGCTTTGCCTGAAGCAACACTCGATTTTCCTGAAACTGTTGTGCCCTGAGCAACGGTAACAGCGTAACATTGCGTGTAAGTTTGCCCTGTAACCCCAATACAGAAATTATACGTTCCCGGAGCCAAATTTGCCGGCGTTGAGGTTGTACTTGTATAATTATACGGAACATTGTTAATTGTTACGGTATA
>JAUSOJ010000008.1 GCA_030656195.1 Lutibacter sp. | reverse complement strand
TGTATCAAACTTTATGAGATTTTACCAAATGAATTTAATGAAGCTACCCTTTATAAAAGAACTGTTTATTATCATAATGATCAGCCAATTTCAGATTCCGATGTCATGAAACCAGAACACAACACGCAAAGTTTGGCGCTTCTTGGACGCGAATACCTTAAAAAAGAATATCTTTCTCTTAATTAATTGGCTTATTTTATTGTTGCTTTCCTCAAATTACTTGTATTCGTTTCTCCAACCTTCCCATGAAATTTTTTAAATGATGATTTCAAATTAATAGTTTTTTACGCTGTATTTCATTGATGCAGAAAGAAAACATTGGGCTTGCAAAATATTCATGGATTTATTGAAAAAAAAAGAATCAATAAAAATTTTGATCACGAGGAATTAATGGAGTATCTGGTTAAAGCCTAAAATCACATATCTCTATTTTTATCATCAATAAATTATATTATTTACATAAAATACGTCATATTATGATAATTATCATAAATAATAGGTTAATTTATAATACTTTTAGAATTGTATTTTAGACATAGATTTATTTATTTTTAAATTTGGACCTTATATTATAGAAAATATTATTACAATTTTTCCATATTTAACATAACCCCATTGCTCGGTAATTTTAATTTATAAGGAAAACTTCTTTTATAAATTTGTTTTTCAAAATTCTAACTCTACACAAATGACTACTACACACAGAAAAATACTAGCCACCATACTCATTGCATTGGTCTCAATTATCTTATTTTTAACGTTCATGTATGTAATTGCATTGGATGAAAAAAATATTCCTATTTATTCTCCTTTAATTTTTGCTATTTTACCTGCAATGGCAATTAATGCCATATGGAACAAATCCAGAAAAAAAGAGATTTAGCTATTTTGAAATTTCTTCTGAAGGTAAAATAATATCAATTCCAGGATACTTACAAGATAGGTATTGAATATTTTTATGTTTTTCTTTGTCCTCATTTTTTGAAAAGCTATTAAACTCCATTTTCTGATTTCTGGTTTATACTATGTCATCATCTATCCATTTTTTTGAGAAATATCCCTAAAAGTATAGTAAGAAATTCTAATCATCCAAAAAATAATTTCAGAAATATGTATGAAATATTACTACGCTTAAAAAATATTCAAAAAATATTTCAACGCAGGAAAAATTAAAGCAGTTTTTACTACTTTCATCAAAAATTTAAACAGATGAAGCAAAAGCCTAAATTTGAAACAATCGCCATAAAAAGCACTGAAAATAAATATAGTGATTCTGTTCCCGTTAGCGTTCCAATTTATTTGTCGAGCACATATAAACGAAGCAACGACGGTTCTTATATGAACGATTTCGTGTACTCACGCACCAACAATCCGAATCGCGCCATTGTTGAGGAAAGCATTGCAATTCTTGAAAATGGCAAGCATGCATTTGCTTTTTCATCGGGAATGGCAGCTATTAGTGCCGTTTTTCAAAGTTTAAAAGCTGGCGATCACATCTTGTTGCCCGACGATATTTATTTTGCCGTCAGAAAATTAATGGATGAAGTTTTCAAACGATGGAATTTGTCATGTGATTATGTGGATATGACTGATTGTGATCTTATTAAAAATAGCATAAAACCAAATACTTCTTTAATTTGGTTGGAATCACCCTCAAATCCGCAATTAAAATTAAGCGATATTGCAGCAATTGCCGAAATTGCGCACCAAAACAATGCCTTGTGCGCAGTTGATAATACTTGGCTCACGCCCGTTTTTCAAAATCCGTTGAATCTTGGGGCTGATATTGTGGTGCATTCCACCACCAAATATTTTGGCGGCCACAGCGATGTTATTGGCGGCTGCGTGGTTGTTAATGATGAATTACTTGCAGAAAAAATAAAAAATATTCAA
>JAUSOJ010000004.1 GCA_030656195.1 Lutibacter sp. | reverse complement strand
ATTTTTTTAAAAAAGCTATAATGGATAACGAAAACGATGTAGAAATTAAGGATATGGTAAAAAAATTAAGCAGGTCTGTAAGCCGGATTTTGTACTTCGAAAAGTTCTTATCATTTATCTAGACTATAAATTACTTTATAGCTCAAGCTGCCTACCCCTTGAAATAATGCGAGTCACACTAAAATTTCAATATACATGGCATTTCACCGCATAGAGTTTACCTGGTTTCACTACAGCCGAACTGTACTTGCTTTCTGTTGCACTTGTCCTCGGCTTACGCCGGATGGATGTTATCCACTATGCTACTCTTTGGTGTCCGGACTTTCCTCTCCAATAAATTGAAGCGATAAGACGACCTGCTAATTTTTTTGCAAAAATAAACTAAAAATTGAATATAAAAAAACCCACTCAAAGATTGAGTGGGAAAATTGCTATGAAAAAGAAAAAGTGTTGTCAGATATTTCACCAACAACTTTTCAAATGTAACATATTTTAAAAAGATATAAAATTTTTTAACATTTATTTTTTACGAAAACATATCTTTTACTTTTTCAAAAAATGATTTGTCTAACTTTGAAGGATTGGGTTTAAAATTTTCATCCTTTTTATTGGCTTCAAAAAATGCTTCTTGTTCTGTTGATAACGTTTGGGGTGTCCACACATTGATATGGATCAACAAATCGCCATTTCCATAATTGTCTATGCTTGGCAATCCTTTTCCGCGCAAACGCAAAATTTTTCCGGATTGTGTCCCCGGTTCAATTTTAATTTTTACTTTTCCTGTTACGGTATCAATATTTTTTGAAATTCCCAATACCGCTTCAGAAAAATTAATATACAAATCGAAGTGTAAATTTGTTCCTTCTCTTTTTAAGGTTTCGTGGGCAATTTCTTCAATAACCACAATTAAATCCCCATCAATTGCATTGTTGCCCGGAGCCGCATTTCCTTTTCCGTTTACTTTTAACTGAACGCCTTCCGTAACGCCGGCAGGAATTTTTATGGAAACGGTTTCTTCTTTAAATTCTAATCCGTCGCTATCTGCATTTTTTGGTCTTTTATCCAAAATTTCACCTGCTCCGTGACAAGTCGGGCAAGTAGATGCCGATTGCATACGTCCTAAAATAGTGTTGGTTACTCGCATCACCTGACCGGCACCATTACACGTGGTACAAGTTTTATAAGTGGCACCATCGGCCATTACTTTTCTGCGAACTTTTACCTTTTTTTCTACGCCGTTGGCTATTTCCTCTAACGTTAATTTAACCCTGATTCGCAAATTACTTCCTTTCACCCGCGCTCTTCCTCGACTTTGGCCCCCAAAACTGCCGCCACCAAAACCACCACCAAAAATATCTCCAAACTGACTGAAAATATCATCCATGTTCATTCCGCCGCCTCCATAGCCTCCTCCGCCTCCGCCATTTTCAAATGCCGCATGGCCATATTGGTCGTAACGTGCTTTTTTATTATCGTTGCTTAAAATCTCATAGGCTTCCGCAGCTTTTTTAAATTTTTCTTCGGCTGCTTTATTTCCCGGATTTTTATCGGGATGAAATTCTACCGCTTTTTGTCGATATGCTTTTTTGATTTCTGCAGGGGTTGCCTTTTTGGAAATACCCAGTATTTCGTAATAATCTTGCTTCATTTTTTTATTTATTGTCCTATTACAACTCTAGGATATCTAATTACTTTTTCACCTAATTTGTATCCTTGCTCAAGAACATCAATAATTTTTCCTTTTAAATCAGCGCTTGGTGCAGGAATTTGTGTAATGGCTTCGTGCAATTCAACGTCAAAAACATCACCTGCATTCACATCAATAACACTTAAGCCTTTTTGAGCTAACGAGTTACGCAATTTGTTGTTAATCAACTCTATGCCTTTCAAAAGTTCGTTATTTTCTTCGCTCGCTTTTTTAATTTCATTTAAGGCCCTGTCAAAATCATCCAAAACAGGCAATAAAACTGTCATTAATTCCTCATTGGCAGTTTTAAATAACTCTACTCGTTCTCTGGAAGTGCGTTTTTTATAATTTTCAAACTCGGCAAATAATCGTAAAAATTTATCTTTTTCCTGATGAAGATCTTGTTTAAGTTGCTCCTCAACACTAACTTCCTGAGTTTCTTGCTGATTAACTTCTTGTTCATCTATTTCTTTCGGCTCCTTATTGTCTTTCTTTTTACTCATAATTTTTACATAAAATTGTTATCCTACTTTTGTCTGCAAAAGTATTGCCATTTTTTGAGATATGCCAATATGACACCTGGTTATTGATAATTAAAAAGACGGAAGATGTAAATATTAGATATTAAATATTTAATATTAAAAGTTAAAATTTTGAATGTCGAAGACGGAGGACGAAAGTTTGAAGTTTGAAGTTAAATATTAAATATTAAAAGTTTTTTTGTTGAATACAAAATAATAATCCAAATCAAATTCCCTTTCTCCCGATGGCTATCGGGAGGGAAAGTTTATCTGCCTGTGCGTGCTGGAGATTGGATTAAAATTATCCCTATCTAAAGCTCGCAAATACACAATTACACGATTAAACGCATCAACAAATTAACAATTTTTAATCTACCCTAATTATTCTAGCGCCGATTGCCTGTAAACGTTCGTCAATATTTTGGTAACCTCGGTCTATTTGTTCAATGTTTTGGATGGTGCTGGTGCCTTCTGCAGAAAGTGCTGCTATCAATAACGAAATTCCCGCTCTAATATCAGGTGAAGCCATGGTTGTGGCTTTTAAGCTCGATTCGTGGTTCATTCCTATAACAGTTGCTCTGTGCGGATCGCAAAGAATTACTTTAGCGCCCATATCAATCAATTTATCAACGAAGAACAAACGGCTCTCAAACATTTTTTGATGAATGAGCACGCTTCCTTTTGCCTGTGTGGCAACAACTAAAATAATGCTCAATAAATCGGGCGTAAAACCTGGCCAAGGTGCATCGGAAATCGTTAAAATTGAACCGTCAATATAATTTTGTATTTCGTAACTTTCTTGTTCCGGTATGAAAATATCATCGCCTCGTTTTTCTAGATTGATTCCGATTTTCTGAAAAACACGCGGTATCACGCCCAAATCGTTCCAACTCACATCTTTAATGGTAATGGAAGATCTTGTCATAGCCGCCATCCCTATCCAGCTGCCGATTTCAATCATATCAGGTAAAATTCGATGAGAACAACCATTTAATTTTTTAACGCCTTTTATGTGCAATAGATTTGAGCCTATGCCTTCAATTTTTGCGCCCATACTGTTCAACATTTTACACAATTGCTGAATATAAGGTTCACAAGCGGCATTGTAAATTGTGGTAATTCCTTTGGCCATAACAGCTGCCATCACAATATTTGCGGTTCCGGTTACGGAAGCTTCATCCAACAACATATCGGTTCCGATAAGTTGTTTTGCTTCAACGCCATAAAAACGCTCATCTTTATTGTATCTGAAAGTGGCACCTAATTGAATGAATCCTTCAAAATGCGTGTCTAACCTGCGTCTGCCAATTTTATCGCCTCCCGGCCGTGGAATATATCCTTTTCCAAAACGCGCCAATAGCGGACCAACAATCATAATTGAACCGCGCAAAGAACTTCCTTCGACTTTAAATTTTTCTGATTCTAAGTATTCTAAATCTAGTTCATCTGCCTGAAAAGCGTACGTATCCGGACTCATTTTATCCACTTTTACGCCCAATTCGCTTAAAATATAGATCAATTTGTTCACATCTCTAATATCGGGAATGTTGCTGATAATCACTTTTTCTGGAGTCAGCAAAACAGCGCAAATTACTTGAAGCGCTTCATTTTTAGCACCTTGAGGCGTGATGCTTCCGCTTAATTTATGACCTCCTTCTATAACAAATGTTCCCATTATATTGGTTGATGAATTGGTTTATTGTTTCTTTTTCAATATTTTAACTTTTCCTGCCGGCTTTCTCTTCTTCATCAATTCTTTAACTTCCGACAAGGTTTCATTTTTACCTTCCAAATCAATTTTTCCTTTTGACAAATCGAGTAAATGATTGTAAATGATATGGTCATCCACTGTATCTTTATTCCAGTTTAAATAACATTTTTTCATGTGGTTGGCAATGGCAAAATACAATGCTTCTCGCGCTTCACCTTCTTCCCAAGTTAAGGCCACATCAATCATTGTTTGAATGTTATTGCCGTAAAATCGGTATTTTGAATCGTATTTTGGATAGGCCAAACTTTCTGGTTTTGCCGCCAATTCTTCTCTTTCAGGTTTTGGATAAGGTGATTCAGCTTCCAATTTAAAATCGGACATAATGAATAACTGATCCCATAATTTGTGCTTAAAGTCGGGCACATCGCGCAAATGCGGCTGTAAATTCCCCATAACATCAACAATGGCTTTTGCCATTTTGTTGCGTTCTTCAGCATCTTCTATGGCCACACAATTGTCTATTAATTTTTGGACGTGTCTGCCGTATTCCGGGATAATTAAATGGGGCCTTTCTGAATTGTATTCTAAATCAAATTCCATGAGTCTGTTCTTTCTATAATATTTTTTGCAAATTACAATATAAAAATTGGTTTTACAATGTGTATTTAGCCTATAATTACAAGCTTTGCGAATTGTAACAATAATTTTTTTACGCCATCTGAAGCAAATCTTATCTCCGCTTTTTGGTTCGCGCCGAAACCGTCTAAACTAATCACTTCGCCCTTTCCAAATTTTGCGTGTTCAACTATGGTTCCTACAATTATATTGTCGTCAAATAAATTTGCGGATGAAGCCATTGAAGCATCCACTTTTTTAAAGTTTTTTGGACTTGACAATTCTACTGGTTGCTGCATTGGTTTTTTTACCGGTGCACGCTGAATCGGTTTTTTAAAACGGATTCTGTCTTGAGGAATGTCGTCAAAAATATCAGAATCAATAAAGGAATTCTGTTTTGGCGGTGGCATTTTTGGCGTTAAATGTTCTAAAAAAACTTCGTCAATTTCTTCTAAAAATCGGCTAGGTTCGCAATCCACCAATTTTCCCCAACGGTATCTTGTTTGCGCATACGTTAAATACGCCTGTTTTTCTGCCCGCGTTAACGCAACATAAAATAAACGGCGTTCTTCTTCCAATTCACTTCGGGTATTCATACTCATTGCCGAAGGAAATAAGTTTTCTTCCAAACCAACAATGTACACAAACGGGAATTCCAGCCCTTTTGCCAAATGGATTGTCATTAAGGAAACACGAGGCGCATCATCTTTGTTTTTTGTGTCTAAATCCGTTGCCAACGCCACATCTTCCAAGAAAAAAGCCAAGGAATCATCACCTTCATTTTCTTTTTGTTCTTCAATAAAATCTTTTAACCCGTTTAATAATTCCTGGATATTTTCAACCCTGCTGACGCCTTCGGGTGTTCCTTCACTTTCTAAATCCTGAATTAACCGTGTTTTTTGCACCACAAATTCTGCAATCTCAAAGGCATTTTTAGTTTGAGATTCAATTTGAAAATGCTGCATCATCGTCACAAAATTCAACAATTTTGTTTTGATGCCTGAATTTAAATTCAAATCAAAAGTGTTGAGATTCAGCAACAACTCAAAAATCGATATTTTATAATGATTGGCCGCTACCGAAATTTTATCGACTGTAGTATCTCCAATGCCGCGAGCCGGATAATTGATAATTCTTTTCAGCGCTTCTTCATCAGTCGGATTGACAAGCAAACGCAAATATGCCAAAGCATCTTTTATTTCTTTGCGTTGGTAAAACGACAATCCGCCATAAATTCTGTAGGCAATGTCTTTCTTCCGAAGTGCATCTTCCAAAGCACGTGATTGTGCATTGGTACGATACAAAATAGCGAAATCAGAGTTTTTCATCTGCAAATTCATCGCATTTTCGAAAATTGAATTTGCGATAAACCGGCCTTCATCAGCTTCCGTAAAAGTGCGCATCACTTTTATTTTAGCGCCATCGCCGTTATCGGTCCAAATTTGTTTGTCGAGTTTGGTTTTATTTTTTTCAATAACGCTATTGGCGGCTTCAACGATATTTTTTGTGGAACGGTAATTTTGCTCCAATTTAAAAATAGCCACATTCTCATAATCGCGCTGAAAATTCATGATATTTTTAATGTTTGCGCCACGAAAAGCATAAATACTTTGCGAATCGTCGCCCACCACACAAATATTCTGAAATCTGTCGGCCAACGCTTTTACAATTAAATATTGCGAATGGTTTGTATCCTGATACTCATCGACCAAAATATACCTAAACCTGTCTTGATATTTTGCCAAAACCACCGGAAAACGAGTCAGTAATTCATTGGTTCTCAGTAATAAATCATCAAAATCCATAGCGCCTGCCTTGAAACAACGCTCTACGTATTCATTGTAAATTTTACCCATTTCTGGACGTTGCGTCATTTTATCAGCTTCCAATAAATCGGGGTCATTGTAATACGCTTTTACAGTAATTAAACTGTTTTTGAAGGAGGAAATCCGGCCCAACACCTGTTTTGGTTTGTAGCGGTCTTTATCCAATTCCATTTCTTTGATAATGGACGAAAGCAATCTTACAGAATCCTGCGTATCATAAATGGTAAAATTAGAAGGAAAACCCAACCTGTCTGCTTCAGAACGTAAAATTCGCGCAAAAACGGAGTGAAAAGTTCCCATCCATAAATTTTTGGCTTCAGAAACGCCTACAACCGTTGC
>JAUSOJ010000003.1 GCA_030656195.1 Lutibacter sp. | reverse complement strand
ATTTTACCGTCTCTAATTTTGGTATTGTTAATATCATTTGTTTTTGAGAGAATGTAAATTTCATCCGACGTTCTTTCCCAAACACTTTTAGGAATTGGAACAGACAATCGCGCCATTAACTTGGCTTGTTCATCAAAATTTTGTCCGAAGGTTCTATATTCAAAACGAGGCTTGGATATTTCGCCTATTTTCATTGTTGGTTTTGTGGTCATATTTTTATTTGTTTTATTATAAATTCTTTACATTCAAAGCATATTTTGGGCGTTCTCCGCCAGCCGGCGGGTCGGGCTTTCGCTACTCGCTTCCCGAAAAATCGGGAGAGCTCAAACAAACCGCTCAATCCCTAACGCAACTCAAACTAACAAGGAATAATTTTAATTTTTAACCGCAAGGTTCGCAAAGTTTTACGCAACAGTTGCCAAGCTTTTCAAATTTCCTTTTTGCGCTTTTTGCGTTTTTCCCCTTGCGACTTTTGCGGTTAAAAAATATTTATTAAATAAATTTTCAATTTAAGTCTTCTGTCTTCGAACTTCAAACTAATTATTGGTAGTTCCTTTTGTTTCCTTGGTAGGAACAACCCATTTGGCAGCGCCGTCCAATTTACGTGCAACCAAAGGAGAACCTGGCCAATCAACTTTTAACAATTGGTCAACCATTTGACCTGTTGTATTCACTAGGGTAATATCTTCTCCTGTTCCAGAAATTCCAAATTGTCCCTGTGGAGATCCGCTGCCAGTTTCAATCAAGTAAAATCCCTTTGATGCAATGTTGGTTCCGGCAGGAATAACATAAGCCACACCAATTCCTCCAGTATCATAAACTTTGTAACCGCTTATGTCTATGGCAGCATTTGTGGCGTTGTACAATTCAATAAAATCGTATGGAACACCCGATGCATTTATTTCATTAATCACCAATTGATTTAAGATAGCCAAAGGCGCCACTGTAATAAATGGCCATGTTGAAGCCACATCATGGTCAAATGGACTGGTAACAACACCATCAACCACAACTTCTTCGGGATAGTAAGTTCGTAAGCCTGCATTGTCTTCAACCCTTAAATAATAAGCGATTTTCGCACCGTCAACTTGTCCGGGAACAGTACCGGTAAAGGTAATATTATCAGTTGTTGTTAAGATTATGGTTGATTTTGTTGTTGCCAACGCGTTATTTAACACATAATACAATCGTACTTCCTTAACCCCGGTTTTATCATAGGCTGTTACCGTAAAATTAATGGCTTCATCTTCACTTGGATTTTCATTGGAAGGAATCACAGAAACAAACATTGGTTTTCCGTTGACTACTGTAAAACTGGCTTTGGTGCCTGGTGCACTTGCGGGAAAATAGCTTTTGCTTCCGCTTTCATCAGTGGCCACCACATAATATTTTACAACAGTTCCTGTGGCTAAAGCCGGAATTCTGTAAATATATTCTCCGCCGCCTATCGGTGCCATTTCAATAAATGAGATGCCGCTTCCTATTTCCAAATACATTTTCACATCTCTTATACCATCGGCATCAGAAGCAATTACTTTAAAATCGTAGTAAGTGTTGTCATTAACATCGGCAATTAAACTTGCGGTAAGTAAAGGCGCTTCACTAACAGTGCTGTTTGCCTTGTTTTTTGTTGGACTCATCACCACCCAAACATCGCCGCCATCAACTTCTCTTCCGTAAGTTAAGCCTATTTGTGAAGCCATATTTGGTGTTGTAATTTCATCAATAATTTCTCCGGCAGCATTTTTTAAGGTTATTTTTTCTCCGGCTGAAGATATTTTAAAATTGGTGGCCACGTTTGGCACATTTGAATCGTCACAATTAAATGAGACAAATCCGCCAGCAGGTATGGTAAGGTTGTCTATAGTCCATTCCTGGCTGGTGTCGGATATTTTATAACCCGATATGTTAACACTTGCATCGCTTCCGTTGTATAATTCTATCCAATCCGGTTCACCGGTCGACATAATTTCGTTCAATTTAACTGCTCCGGACACTATTGGCCCAGCGGTTTCCATAACCTCGTCTTCAACACAACTAAATAATGTGACCAAGGTTATTGCCAATAAATATTTTAAATTTTTCATTTTAACTTGTTTTAAATTTTTTAAAAATCAACTTCTACTCTAAATGCCAACATACCAAAATCATCTCCTGCATTTCCTTTGGTTTCAACAACTTTCACAGGGTCTTTGGTTAAGTTCCCGGCAACATCATGCCCAACAAACAGTTTTCCTTTTCCGTTTGCATAACGATCGTGATTGTTATACACATAATTCACCATAAATTTCACATTCGGATTAAAGTGATAATTGAATCCAACCGTATAAGCTTCTGCAGAGCCACCGTAAATTCCTGCTTTCGCATCATTTGCATCCACAAAATCGTATTTTAAGGCAACTTCCAAATCACCATATTTTTTTCCTCTTTCTATTCTTGTAAATTCTGCATCGGCACTGTTATAATTATATTTTCCGCCAAAAAGTAAATAAGCAGCTTGTATATAATAACCATTGATATTCATGGTTGCCAAATCCCCTTTTCTGTTCACATCCACTGTTTTATATTCACTTTGGAACATCAATCCTTTATAGGCTCCAGCCAATTCAAAACCCAACATGGTGTTGTGGTCAACATTTAAAATATCATCAGTATCAATGTATTTTCTTCTGTTGATTGTGCTTGCGGAACGTGTGCTAAAGCGATAAGATCCAATAACTTCTTCGGTGGTTTTTGGGGTTCTGTATGAACCCACAACGCCCAAATGAAGCACTTTTTCATCATCAAAAACAGGTCTGAAAACAGCCCTTCCCGTAAAAGAATAGCCTTCATCTACCCCAAAATCTTTATTGGCAGCTTGCGAAAAAGTTACTTCTTCCAAATCGCCGATGGTATTAAAGTGAACCCCGCCAGTTAGATTGTATCTGTCTGTCCAGTAATTTGCTTGTACGCCTAAATGACGCGATGGATCAAGTTTTGAAGACAAGGCGCGCTCAATAAATGTGAGATATCTTGATGTTGTGGTAGTTTCCATTCCAAAACTTTCTTTGAAATGCCCTGCTTTAATATTAAAATCACCTGAATCAAAAGTGTATTTTACGTAAGCGTCTTTTAATTCAACGGCTGAGCCCGAAAAATCCAAATCAATTTCACCATACCAATTGGTCCACATAATTGCTTTAATGGCAAACCTTGCCCTTCTTATTGATGCGCCGTTCCCAATTGGGTTATAAACATCATTTGAAAAAAATGCGCCATCAAACTGAACCCTGTTATCAAACCATAAAGAATAACTTTTGTCATCTGAAGTAAATTTCAAGATACCGTCTTGAGATTCACCGTTTAAACTTAAGAACCCAACTTCTTGTCCGTACTGGTTTACCCGGGCGGTATCACTTTTTTTAATTTCCTGGGCAGTTGATCCAATAGTGTAAAGGACCAATGCCACTACCAATGTGTAAATTTTATTTTTCATCATTTTTACTATTATTTATTATTCATATTATATTTAAAGTTTGCTTATTAATTCTGTTAAATTTTCTTCGCGTTTTAAATGCATTTTTTTTCTAAGCCGATGTCGGTTTACCTCAACACTTTTGGTCGAAATATTCAAAATGGAGGCAATTTCTTTTGAACTTAAATTTAGCCTGATCAAGGCTGTTAACCGTTGTTCATTTTCCGATAAACCCGGGTATCTGTTAGACAATCTCAAATAAAAATCGGTGTTTAACTCGTTGACATAAATATTGAATTTTTCACGTTCTTTATCAATGCTTAGATTTTCCAATATCAATGTTTTTAACAGAATCAGTTCCTCCGTATTTACTTCAGGTTTTAAAATAATTTTATCGATTTTAGCTTTTAATTTTTCAAGAAATTGATTTTTTTGAATAATGCTTATAGCAATCCCCATTTGTTCTTTTCGCTTAAATTCAATCTCTTTTTCAAGCTTGGCATTTTCATTGTTTACTTTTTGTAATTCGGTTTGCAATAATTTTTCCTGCGATTCATAATTTATCAGAATGTCTGATGATTCTTCCTCTTTTGCCTTTGAAGTTTTACGTGTCAAAAAAACCAGCAACACAACAATCGTCAATAACAAAAACCCAATAATCGCAAATAATAATGGTTGGTATAAATTAACCGATGCCACGGAAGTACTTATTTTTGGTGAAGAAATTATGGCGTTTATTTTTTGGCTTACCACCAAACTTTCATCTTGAACAACCACCAATTTAAACACATTGCTCATAAAAAATAAGGAGACAAAAGTTGTTAAACCTGCAAGTATTGGTGTTGCAATCCAGCCAAGTGTTATTTTTCCAAGAATGTTGAATTTTATGTTTCTTCCGCCTTTTAGCAATCCAATACCCATAATGGCGCCAACCACAGCCTGAGAGCTTGAAACCGGAACCAAAGGAATTGCAGGCAAACCAACACTTTGGAATATATTAGACAAGGTGGTTGAAGAAAAAACAAACAACACCAAAGAATGGGCGAGTACAATCACCAGGGCAGATTCTGAGGAAAGTTTCATTAAATTATTGCCAACGGTCATCATTACTTTTTTGGAATAAGTAATAATTCCGGCTGCAATTGAAATACCGCCAATTAAAAATAAAAGTTGTTTTCCGTCTAATATAAAAATGCCAAAATTCAATTCAATTTCCGGAACGGAAGGAATAAATACGCCCACAACATTTGCCACGTTATTGGCTCCTAAACTGTAAGCGCCAAAAGCGCCCACAATTAAAAGTGCGTATTTTAAATAGGCATCTAATTTTAATAAATGAATTTTATTTTTATTAAGGATTAGCTTTAAAAGCAGGTATAGCAAAATTGCGAAAATAGCACCCAATATTGGCCCGGCAATCCAAGCGCCCACAATTTTACCGAGAACATTCATATCTGTCGGATTCCCGGAATAGAAGTTCCAACCTATAATAGCGCCAATAATTCCTTGTGAACTTGAAACAGGCAACTGTAATTTTGTCATCCAAAACACGGTAAGTCCGGCACAAAGCGCCACCGTAAAAGCACCGCCAATGGCGTTTACAGAACCCAATTCCCCCAAAGTATTTGATGCGCCGGAACCTTGTATAAAAGATCCCAATATGACAAATATGGATGCCACAAAGACGGCAACACTAAATTTAATCATTTTAGAACCAACAGCCGACCCAAAAATATTTGCTGCATCATTGGCGCCCAATGACCAACCTAAAAACAATCCGCTGGTTAAAAAAAGTAAAAACATTTGATATTTTTAGGAGTTACATTTTAATTTTGATTAATAAGGATGAAAGCATTTTGGCAACAACCTTTGCCGCATCTGCAATCTCTTCTATATGTAAGGTAAAATAGCGCAAATGCGTTTTTTCACTTAGCTTAAGTTGATCCAATTCCTTAAATGTTCTCCGTTTGATTTTATTTGCCAATTTTTCTGTTTCACGCTCATAAAAAACAACTTTTTGGATTTTATCCTTTACCAAATTCGGGTCGGTAAAAAATACCCGCGCAGCAGGAATCGCATTTTCGGCTGTTTTTACCGAGATGTTAACCAGTCGGGAAAAATCGTTTTTAATCTCTTCAGGAATAAAAGGGCTTTCAACATCAAACTGGCTTAAAGTGTTTTTTGTCCGGTCAATAATATCGTCCACTTTTTCCAACAGATTTAATATTTCACTGGCATAATTTGGCAATAAGGAATACACGTAAAAATCGTTTTCAATTTTTCTGATGATGGCATCCGCTTTTTCCTCAAGCTTGTCAATAATTTTTAAATTATTTTCAAAATCGGCGGTGTTTCCGTCTAAATAATTGTTAACACCTTCTTTAAAATTGAGTATCCCTAGTTCTATGGTATCAAAATATTCATCAATATTTGCAATAACATCTTTTGAAGTTTTAAATATTTTTATCATCTCAAATACTTTTTAGTAAAGTTATTAAGCGAAATATCGTTTTAGAATGATATATATCAGTTTGAGTAGTGAAAGCCCGAAGTATGAGTGTTTTATTTTATGATATATATCTGTTTGTCAATACTTTAATTTTTAATGTATAGGTTTGGTGCAAAATTTAAAAGTTGACAGAGAGTTTTATTATAGTTTATAAAGTTGGAAAACAGAAGTTAGTGTTGTAAATATTAGATATTTAATATTAGATATTTAATATTAAAAGTTAAACGAATCAAATCCCCCCATTGAGACCTGTGCTGAGCGATAGCCGAAGCAGAGGTTAGGGGTGTTTAATAAAGATGAAGAGGAATAAAAAAATTATTAAAAACCGGTCAACACCAATCAGGGACGTTCAATAAGAATGTCATTTACAATAAATAGATGGTGGTTGGTGTGAATTGCCAAAAAATGCTGACTCTTTTTTAAAGATAATTTTCCAAAATATGGATGTTGGAAATGGCTGTTAGCAGGTAAGTTTTTAATTTCTTGCAAATTTATTTTCGCCGAAGCCAATTGAGATTCTATAGATGATTTTAAAATTTCATCATTTGAAACTACAGATTTTGGCGCTTTAGCTTTGCCTCTGGGAATTCTTCCTCTTAAAAAAATATAAAATTTAAGTATGCTGAAAGTGCTCTTGTAATTTTCAGGATTGGATGTTTTTAACCCTTCACAAACATTATTAATTACTCTTAATGAATGGTCTAAATGCCAGGCAACATTTTCAGCCGACACCAATTCTTGGCGCTGATCATAAAATGGAATTGCCTTTTCTAAATCTAAAATACTTTTATGAATATCCATGCTAATTTTTTCTGAAATTTGAGAACCCAAACATAATGAAAAATAATTGGTAAAAAAAACAAAACTATTTGCTTTCCCTGTTGTAATAGCCCAAAATAAAGCCCAAAACAAGTGACCAAATGGCGGCCAAACCAATTTGATAAGGTTTGTCGAGCATAAAAGTAATGGTATGTGCCGGAATCCAAAACCAAATTAAGGAAAGCATTCCTTTGTCGATATTTTTCCAGTTGCTTTGTTGGGCAATCAAATTATCCAGAAACCGGTGAAAAATGACCAAAAACAAACCGTATTGCAAATTCATAAATACCGATAATGCGAATGCGGTTCCAAACAATCCCATCTCAGGCACAAAATGATTCGCAACCAAGTTATCCAGAAAACCCTGATAACCTACAAATGCGTATTTTATGGTAATGGCGATGATTGCCCATTCCAGCATTTTCAATAAAATAATTGGTAATTTATAGGGCAAAAATATTTTGCCTGCTTGCAACCACTTGGATAAGATATCGCCCGAAGTTCCCAATACGGCAAATTGTATCATGGCACTGTAAATTGGGTAAGCTTTTACTAATTCAACGTATGCGTTCATGAAGGATTAAAAAAATTAAACGATTAAACAATTAAAATTAAACGGATAAACAATAATAATTTACCAGCCGCCGCCAGCGCCACCGCCGCTAAATCCGCCACCGCCGAAGCCACCGCCAAAACCACCACCAAATCCGCCGCCGCTTGAGCCGCCTCCAAAACTGCCGCCACCAAAATTGCCTCTTCCGGCACGACTTAAAAGTATGGCCGTTAAAATATCCATTCCTGTTGAATCTTTTCTGAATCCTTTGCCTTTATCGTTTCCGCTTCCTTTGTCTTTTTTGGAAAAAATGACCATTAAGATGATGAAAATAATGAATACAATGGCAAAAGTTGGGATGCCGCCACTATCACCTTTCGGTGATTTTTTGCTTTTATAAGTGCCTTTTAAAACCTCAAAAATGGCATCGGACCCTTTGTCCAATCCGCTGTAAAAATCGCCTTTTTTAAATTCGGGAATGATGACATTTCTTGTCAATTCTCCCGTAATTCCGGCCGTTAATTTATGCTCTACGCCATAACCCGGCGCAATCCATATTTTACGTTCCTTATTGGCCAACAACACAAAAACGCCATTGTCCTCTTTTGCCTGTCCAATTCCCCATTCATGCGCCCATTTTGGCGTTAAAATGCCAATATCTTCTCCTTCGATGGTTTCTATGGTCACCACCACAATTTGTGTTGAGGTGGAATCGGAATATTGAATTAGTTTGTTTTCTAGTGCCGATTTTTGTTCGCTGGTTAGCAGCTTTGCATAATCGTAAACGCTGGTTTGCAATTTTGGTTTTGCCGGTATGGTAAATTGCGAAAAAGCAACCTGAGCCAAGAAAACGACAATAAAAAACGGAATATATTTTTTAATTGAATTGTACATAATTAGCTATTATCCTCTTGAAACTTCGTTAGATAATTCGTCTGTATCACTTGAATGATAAGGAAAAAATTCTTTCAGTTTTTTTCCAACCTCGAGTATGGCAAGTTCAATTCCTTTTGAAAATTCTTCTTTTTTAAAATAAGACAGCATCAATTCTTTTTCTTCATCCCAAAAATTTTCTGTCACTTTTGTATGGATTCCCGCATCGCCTAAAATGGCAAATTTTCTGCTTTCAATGGCCACATAAATCAACACGCCGTTTCTTAAATCGGTTTTGTCCATTTCCAACAAATGAAAAACCTCCAAAGCTCTTTGCAATGGAGGTAAATCGGTAATTTTTTCTAAATGGACACGGATTTCTCCTGAAGTGTTTTTTTCTGCCACTTCAATCGCTTTTATAATGGCTTGCTCTTGTTCGACGGTTAAAAATTCTTCAATTTTTGACATTATTCTTTTTTACCAAAATCAAATTGTACATCTGGCGCATTTTCTGCACCGGCTTCGGCATCAAAATAAGGTTTGCCGTCAAAATTAAAAAATCCGGCCAAAATTGAATTTGGGAATTTTTTTACGTGATTGTTAAAAGGTTTGGTAGCTTCGTTAAAACGTGTGCGGGCCGTTAAAATCTGATTTTCTGTGCTTGCCAATTCATCCTGCAATTTCAGGAAGTTTTGGTTTGCTTTTAAATCGGGATAACGTTCAACCGTTACCAATAAACTTTTTAAAGCACCGCTTAAACCGCCTTGAACCTGGTTAAATTGCGCCAATTGCTCTGGCGTAATGTTTGTTGGGTCTATTTGTACGGAAGTTGCTTTTGCACGCGCTTCGATTACTGATGTTAATGTTTCTCTTTCAAAATCGGCAGCGCCTTTTACGGTGTTTACCAAATTTCCAATTAAATCATTTCTGCGTTGGTAGGCTGTTTCAACATTTCCCCAACTTTCAGAAACATTTTCATTCAGCTGAATTGCTGTGTTGTAAAATCCTTTTACCCAGCTATAACCGGCGAAAGCGATTACAGCAACAATTATTACAGGTATTAACCACTTTTTCATTTTTTTCGATTTTTGATTGTTTATAATTTTGTTTGATTGGTGTGCCAAAAAACATTTTTGTTACATTTTAACGCTAAATTACGTTATTGATTGTCTTTTTTATCATGGAATAAGAAATTATTTTGTGTGCATTTGTTATTTGCGTTAGGGATTGCAGCGGAAAGCCCGCAGTCACGCTTTTGGGCGTGCGAGGACTTGCAGCGAAAAGCCCGACCCGCCAGCAGGCGGGGAACGCCCTCCATAAAGGCAGACGGTTCCAAAATATTGTTTTTATTGCAATAAGTCCAAATTACGCAAGTAGTGTTTAATCAATTTGGCTTTTAATTTTGATGAGTTCTTGTTTGATGGCTTCGAGTCGCGTGATGATTTCCTGGTTGTTTTTTACCGCTTTGGGCTGCTCCTTCATTTTGTTTTTTGCGCCTTCTAAGGTAAACCCTTTTTCCTTGACCAAATGGTAAATCAGCTTTAGATTTTTGATATCTTCTTGGGTAAATAAGCGATTTCCCTTTTTATTTTTTTTGGGTTTTAAAATGTCAAATTCATTTTCCCAAAACCGAATGTGTGACGTGTTAACGCCAAATGCGCTGGCAACTTCGCCAATTTTGTAATAACGTTTTTCAGGTAAATCTATATGCATTAGTCAAGAGATTGTCCTTCAATTTGTGCTGCTTTTTGCATGGCTTCAAATTCTTCCGGCGACAAGTTTCCGTAATAGAAGTTAATAGGGTTGATCGCTGTTCCGTTTTTATAAATTTCATAATGCAAATGCGGGCCTTGGGAACGCCCCGTATTGCCTACAAAACCAATTAAATCGCCTCTTTTTACTTTTTGCCCTTTTCTAACATTATAATTACTTAAATGTGCATAAAGTGAAATGTATCCAAAGCCGTGCTCTATTCTGATATGTTTTCCGTAACCTGCAGAATTTTGGTCGGCACGTTCCACAAAACCGTCACCCGAAGCATAAACAGGCGTTCCAACCGGTGCAGAAAAATCCATTCCCAAATGTTTTTTTCTTGCTTTGGTAAAAGGATCAGATCGCCATCCGTAGCCTGAAGCCATACGGGTTAAGTCTTGATTTTCAACAGGTTGTATGGCCGGAATTGCCGATAATAATTTTTCTTTATTTGCCGCCAATTTTACAATTTCATCTAACGATTTCGACTGCACATACAGTTGTTTTGCCAAAATATCCATATTTTTGGTCACGTCAATTATCATGTCCGAATTGTCGAAACCTTCCAGCGCTTTATAACGGTTTACACCGCCAAAACCAGCCTTTCGCTGTTCATCGGGAATTGGGTTTACTTCAAAATACAATCGGTAAATGTTGTTGTCTCTATTTTGGATATCGGTTAAAACTTCTGATAATTGTATGATTTTTTTGGCGTGTAATTCTTCATTTAATTTTACAAACTCTAACTGGCGTTTTAATTCTTTTTCTTTAGGAGATTCAAAAATATTGGTAAAAACAACAAACCCCAATATCATAAAAACGGTGGCGCTTGCCAACGTTAACATCAATTTTTTTAAATTTTCTCCTTTTTTTGGACGTATCTTTTGATAGGATAATGATTCTGGATCGTAATAATATTTTACCTTCGCCATTGTATAAAAATTATATATTTTTGCATCAAGTGTTGATTCAAATTTGGACGCAATAACGACAAATTTACAAAATGTTTTATACAATCGGCAAACCCGCTAATTTTTAGCATATAATTAACAGAGGATTTGGCCTTAAAATTTTTGAAAACATCAATAATAAAGCAGTCTGCAACAATTAAGACTTCTTAAAATAAGATTACGGCCTTTATAAAAGAACACTAAAAAAATATATGAAATCACAACTTGTACGTCAACAATTTTTAGATTTTTTTGCTTCAAAAAAACACGCCATCGTACCATCATCACCAATGGTGTTGAAAAATGACCCTACGCTTATGTTTACCAATGCGGGCATGGTACCATTTAAAGAGTATTTTTTAGGACAAAAAACCGCTGTGGATAAACGTGTTGCCGATACGCAAAAATGTTTACGGGTTTCAGGAAAACATAACGATTTGGAAGAAGTAGGGAAAGACACTTACCACCACACGATGTTTGAAATGTTGGGAAACTGGAGTTTTGGCGATTATTTTAAAAAAGAAGCCATTGACTGGGCCTGGGAATTGCTGGTTGAGGTCTATAAAATAGACAAAGATTGTTTGTATGTTTCTGTTTTTGAAGGTGCGGAAGACGATAGTTTGGAATACGATCAGGAAGCATACGATTTGTGGAAAAAATATGTTCCAGAAGACCGAATAATCAACGGAAACAAAAAAGACAATTTCTGGGAAATGGGCGCTCAGGGTCCGTGCGGACCTTGTTCTGAAATTCACGTAGATATACGATCTGCGGAAGAAAAAGCAAAAGTTTCGGGCAGAAGTTTGGTGAACAATGACCATCCGCAAGTGGTGGAAATTTGGAACCTGGTTTTTATGGAATTCAACAGAAAGGCTGATGGTTCCCTGGAAAAATTGCCTGCAAAACACGTGGATACCGGAATGGGTTTTGAACGTTTGTGTATGGTGCTCCAGAATAAACAATCCAATTACGATACTGATGTTTTTACGCCGTTAATCAGAGAAATTGAAGCAATTACCAACAGCGAATATGGCAATAATGAAGAAACTGACATCGCCATTCGCGTAATTGCCGACCACGTTCGTGCAGTTGCTTTTGCGATTGCCGACGGACAATTGCCTTCTAACACTGGCGCCGGTTATGTAATTCGACGAATATTGCGTCGCGCCATTCGTTACGGATTTACTTTTTTAAACACCAAAGAACCTTTTATTTATAAATTGGCAACAACTTTAAGTCAGCAAATGGGTGACTATTTTCCTGAACTTAAAATCCAAAAACAATTGGTGACCAACGTTATTAAGGAAGAAGAAAATTCGTTTTTGAGAACTTTGGATCAAGGGTTGGTTTTATTGGATGGAATCATTAAAAACACCGAAGGAACAGAAGTTTCGGGTAAAAAAGCCTTCGAATTGTTTGATACCTTTGGTTTTCCTATCGATTTGACCGCTTTAATTCTTTCTGAAAAAGGAATGACCTTAGATGAAGATGAATTTAAAAAAGAATTGGAAAAACAAAAAACACGTTCAAGAGCCGCTGCAGTTGTGGAAACTGATGATTGGGTAATTTTACAAGATGATGGTGAAAAAGAATTTATAGGTTATGATACGTTGGAAGCCAATGTTAATATAACCCAATACAGAAAAATATCCTCCAAAAAAGAAGGTGATTTATACCAATTGGTTTTTAATATGACGCCTTTTTATCCGGAAGGCGGCGGACAAGTGGGCGATAAGGGGTATCTTGAAGAACAAGACGGAAATGTTATTTATATTGTTGATACCAAAAAAGAAAACAATTTAATCATTCATTTTGCAAAAAGCTTGCCTAGAGACCCAACCCAAATTTTTAAAGTGGCGGTCGATGAAAAACAACGTTTTAGAACTGCCTGCAACCATACCGCAACCCATCTGCTTCACCAGGCTTTGCGTGAAATTTTAGGAACGCACGTGGAACAAAAAGGATCGGCGGTGCATTCAAAATATTTGCGTTTCGATTTTTCACACTTCGCAAAATTAACGGTTGATGAATTACGTGCCATTGAAGATTTTGTGAATGCGCGTATTGCTTCGAAAATTGTGCTGGAAGAATATAGAAATATCCCCATAAAAACAGCTTTAGATAAAGGCGCTATGGCTTTGTTCGGCGAAAAATACGGTGATACGGTACGCGCCATTCAATTTGGAAAATCGGTAGAGCTTTGCGGAGGCATTCACGTTCAAAACACCGGCGATATCTGGCATTTTAAAATTGTGTCGGAAGGTGCCATTGCAGCTGGCGTTAGACGTATTGAAGCCATTACCAATGATGCCACAAAAGATTTCTTTCTTGAAAATACCCAGATTTTTTCTGAAGTGACAGAAGTGTTGAAAAACACCAAAAATCCGGTGAAAGCCATTATCGATTTACAGGAAGAAAACGCCTCGTTAAAAAAACAGGTTGAAGCTTTGCAAAAAGACAAGGCCAAAAATTTGACAGGCGATTTAATAAATCAAGTTGAAACAATTAACGGCATTCACTATTTGGCCGTAAAACTTGATTTGGACCAAAACAGCATTAAAGATTTGGCCTTTGATTTGGGGAATAAAATTGAAAATTTGTTTTTATTGGTTGGAACCGAAACGGACGGAAAAGCTTTTTTAAGCTGTTATATCGCCAAAAATTTGGTGGAAGCAAAACATTTGGATGCAGGAAAAGTGGTTCGTGAACTGGGGAAATTAATTGAAGGCGGCGGCGGCGGACAAGCTTATTTTGCAACTGCCGGCGGCAAAAAACCGGAAGGGATTGAACAGGCGTTAATTAAAGGAAAAGAATATTTAAAATAAAAGCCCCCTAACCCCCGAAGGGGGAATTAAAGTTTTAACGCCGAATATCATAAATCAAAAAAAGTGAATTTCAGAACCAACATACAGCTTCAAAAAGAAGAAAATCAGATTGATTACGCTTCTAAATTGCTGTTGATCGGTTCTTGTTTTTCGGAAAATATCAGCAAAAAACTGACTTATTATAAATTTGATGTGGCCAGCAATCCGTTTGGGATTTTGTTTAACCCAAAGGTCATTGAAACTTTAATTTTGAATTCATTAAATAAAAAAAAATATACCGAAAAGGATGTTTTTTTGTTGAATGAACGCTGGCATTGCTTCGATGCGCATTCCGATTTAAGTTCGAGTGATAAAAATGAATTGCTTGAAAATTTGAATAATGCCATCAATTCAACAAATAAAAGAATACATGAATCAACATACATCATCATTACTTTAGGAACTTCCTGGATTTATAAATTTATTGAAACGGATGCCGTAGTTGGCAATTGCCATAAAGTTCCACAAAAAAAGTTTTCAAAAAAATTGCTGTCGGTTGATGAAATTGTGGCAACATTAAAAAATATTTGCTTTCAAATTTCAGAAGTCAATCCGAAGACCTCCGTTATTTTTACGGTTTCGCCAGTGCGCCACATCAAAGATGGTTTTGTGGAAAATTCGGTGAGCAAAGCGCATTTAATTTCGGCCATTCATAAAACCTTAAAAGTTGTTCACGGAAAATATTTTCCTTCCTTTGAAATGATGATGGATGATTTACGCGATTACCGATTTTACAACAGTGATATGATTCATCCCAATGAAACTGCCATCGATTATATTTGGGAACAGTTTAAACATGTATGGATTGATGAAAATACTTTTCCTGTGATGAAAGAAGTTGAAACTGTCCAAAAAGGATTGGCGCACAAACCTTTCAATCCGGATTCGGAACAACATCAGAAGTTTTTGGCAGACTTACAACAAAAAATACAATCATTAGAAAACAAACAGAGGATTAAATTCTAACAAAAAATAGAGGCAATTGCCTCTATTTTTTATCTATATTTTTTGCTTTTTTATTGCACAAATTTCGCGACATTTTGCCAAGGGCCGCCGTTTATTGCGTCGATTCCCTGTTGTTTTAAAAAGGAAGTTGCTTGTCCGCTTCTTGCACCGCTTCTGCAAACCGCAATTACTTTTTTATTCATTTTTTTGATCTCTGCAACTTTCGTTGGAATGGCATTTAACACCATATTTTTTGAGCCTTTTACGTGCCCTTCTTTAAACTCTTCAACCGTTCTTACATCAATAACAACAGCACCTTCTTTTAAATACTCTTCAATTGAAGCGCCTGCATTTCCACCACCAAATAATCCGAAAAAACCCATTCTTTTTAATTTTAAAATTTTGGCAAAGATAATTCAATAAAATGGTACTTTGGTAACTATAGTTACGCTATTTTGTTATAAGACGAATTCCATTGGCAATCAACTGTTCGTGTTTTTTATTTTTTTGAAGCTGCGTTAAATAGGCCAAAATTTCGGTTTCCGGTGTTTTATTTGATTGATAAACAAGTTCATACATTTCCAAAGGCAATAACCAATCTGTTGGAAAATTTGCTTTTAATTTTCCAAAAACAGCTATCAATTTTTTAAAATCAACTTCGCCTGACTTTCTCATTTCAGCGATTTCCTGATAAATTTTATGTAGCTTGATCTCTTCTTCTGAATACGATATTTTGTGCGTTTTGGTCTTAGAAACTTCTCCCAGATTCTTAAATGAATTCACCGAAGCCGGTCCGGCATGTGCAGAAATGATGTCTTTTCCCACCGCCATATCGTAAATTCCCCATGCTGGCTGAAACAACACTTTATCATTATGCGTTACGGTACAATTTTTAAAAGAAATAAGTAAAATCTTCCCTTTTAAATCGCGTTTTCCGGTAATAACTTCGCCTTCCACTTTAACATTTCCTTCAAAAAGCAAGACTGTTTTTTTGCCTTCATAAATTCCGTAAACCTCCAAATCTTTCGGAAACATATCTTCAATGGCCAAATTGATGCCTTTTAATTTTCCTAGCGGACTTCCAAAACCTTCCAAATGATAATCGGTTCCGTGCCCAATCAATTCCTTGTCTCTGCTCGCCAAAGCTGTTGGCCCTGTTGTTTGGAGATACACCGGTTTGTTGTTGTCATCCACAATCACATTGGAAAACACCCCCGATATTTGCAGACCTGTGCTCAATTCCACCGTACCAATATTTTGGGATTTTATCAGTTTTTGAACGCCGCTCAAACCTCCGGTTCTCAGCGCCATTTTATTGGCAAATTCTTCCAGTACAAAACTTAAATGCGCAAAATCGGGCGTCACAAAAAGTTGCGGTTGCGGTTTGGTGATGTCGAAATTTTGCGTTGCGGCTTTTATGGAATAAGGTAATTTTTCAACATCAGCAGTCAAACATTTTTTGCTTTCGCCGATGGAAGAAAGCAATCCTGCACCATAGATTTTTGGATTTTCCAAGGTTCCGATTAAACCGTATTCTACCGTCCACCAATGCAAATTTCGTATTTGTGCCATTTCAGAAAGTTCGCCCATGGTATTTTGCAATGTTTCCACTTTTTGTTGTGCATTTTCTATTATTTCTTCGGAAGAATTTGGATCTTCCTTTAAAATAGAAAGCAGCCTGATGGCTTCATACATTTCATAATCTTCCGAAGAAGATATCGCTTTGCAGCCAATTTCACCAAATCTTCTTAAGTATTCGGCATATTCCGGATTTGCGATTATTGGTGCGTGGCCTGCCGCCTCGTGGATAATATCGGGAGCGGGCGTATATTCAAGATGGTCTATGGTTCTGATATCCGAAGCAATCACCAGCACATTATAAGCCTGAAATTCCATAAAAGCATTGGGCGGAATAAATCCGTCCACAGAAACCGCCGCCCATCCAATATCTTTTAAAATACGGTTCATGCCTTCCATTTTCGGAATTTCCTCTTCAGAAATCCCTGTTTTTTTCAGACCTTCCAAATACGATTCGTGTGCCACTTTACTTAAAAAATCAATGTTCATTCGCATCACATAACGCCAAACCGCCTGATTTTGGGCTGTATATTCTTCATAAGGTTGCTTTACAATGAACTGATGCAAGTGTTTTGGCAACCGTTCGGTAACTTTATTGAATTTAATCGTTTCTTTCATCTGTTTAAATTTTATTTTTTTAGCGGTAACAGATGCTGTTCGCCATTAATCATTCCTTTATACGTCAAAATTTGTAATGCTCGTTTCATTTATTGCTTTTTATGCCGTGAATTTACAATTTTTAAAAATTCTGTCATTTATTTTATAAAAAATAACGTGAGTTGCTTACATTTAGCCAAAATATAAAAAAATGTTCAAAGGAAATACAAAAGTTAAACTGTTACTGGGCGTTGGTATTGTGTTGTTTACGTTGTTTCAATATTATTCAAGAAGTGAGGTGAACGAATTTACGGGCAAAAAACAACATATTTCTTTAAGTACCGACGATGAAATTGCCATCGGATTGCAAAGTGCGCCGGAAATGGCAAAACAACATGGCGGTTTACATCCCGATCAAAAATCTCAGGATTTGGTAGATAGGGTTGGCCAAAAATTGGTTCACAGCAGTGTTGCGAAAGAAACGGTTTATGCCTATGATTTTCATTTGCTGGCCGATTCGCAAACTCTCAATGCATTTGCGCTTCCGGGCGGACAGGTTTTTATCACCTATGCTTTATTTTCGAAATTGAAAAATGAAGACCAGTTGGCCGGCGTTTTGGGTCACGAAATTGGTCACGTTGTTGGTCGACATTCTGCAGAACGTTTGGCAAAACAAGGATTGACAGAAGGAATTTTAAGCGGTGTTGCCGTTGGTATTGATCCGAGTACTGCACAAGGTGCAGCCGCCATAGCCAATGTGATCAATTTAAGTTATGGCAGGGATGATGAATTGGAAAGTGATGAATTGGGCGTAAAATTTATGATTGATGCCGGTTACAATCCGAATGAACTCATTGGCGTGATGCAAATTTTAAAAGAAGCCGCAGGCCCAAATCAGACTTCAGAAAGAATGAGCACGCATCCCGATCCCGAAAATAGGATTGAAAAAATAAAGGCCGCCATTGAGAAATATAAGAAATAGACGCAATTTTTAACGGTTTTCCTATCCCCAGCCCTTTCCCAAGGAAAGGGAGCTTGATTTGAAATTCAGCATAATATTTACATCAAAAAACTTTTAATATTTAATATTTAACTTCTAACTTTTTCACTCAATCGTTTTAGTAAATTTCACAAGAATTTATGAGCCATTCAAAAGCGCTTCAAATGAATACTTCGTATCTTTGTGTTTTTCAAAACAACACCTATTTCTTATGAACAAGAAAGTGATTTTAATGATTTTAGATGGCTGGGGAATTACCCAAGACCCGAAAGTTTCCGCAATTTATAACGCAAAAACCTCTTATATAGACAGTTTGTACCACAAATACGCGAATGCCAGTTTACGCACCGATGGCGAATATGTGGGTTTGCCGGAAGGTCAAATGGGAAACAGTGAAGTTGGGCATATGAATTTAGGTGCAGGAAGAATTGTGTACCAAAACTTGGTTCGGGTGAATTTGGCGGTTAAAAATAAAACGCTGGGAAAAGAAAAAGAGTTGCTTGACGCGATATCTTACGCTAAAGAAAACAATAAAAATATTCACCTGCTGGGATTGGTTTCCGACGGAGGGATTCATTCGCATATTGACCATTTAAAAGGTTTGCTGGATGTTGCTGCTGAGCACAACCTTAAAAATGTGTTTTTACACGCATTTACTGATGGAAGGGATTGTGATCCTAAATCGGGTATAAACTTTATAGAAACCATTCAAAATTATATGAAAGAAACCACCGGCGAATTGGCAACAATTACCGGACGTTATTTTGCGATGGACCGTGACAAACGCTGGGAGCGCATAAAACTGGCTTATGACGCTGTTGTAAATTCCGAAGGCGAAAAATCGACCAATGCGTTGAAAAGCATCGAACAAAGTTATGATAATGATGTGACTGATGAGTTTATAAAACCCATCATTATGACCGATGAAAACGGCCAGCCAAAAACACAAATCAAGGCCGATGACGTGGTGATTTTCTTCAACTACAGAACCGATAGAGGGCGCGAACTTACTGAGGTTCTTACCCAAAAAGATTATCCTGATTTTGGCATGAAAACAATGCCGTTATATTATGTAACCTTAACCAGTTACGACGATACTTTTAAAAATGTTCATATTATTTATGAAACAGACAACCTTGAAAACACATTGGGCGAAGTGTTGGCAAAGGCAGGAAAAAAACAAATCAGAATAGCAGAATCAGAAAAATATCCACACGTTACTTTTTTCTTTTCCGGCGGAAGAGAAAAAACATTCGAAAATGAAACCCGAATTTTATGTCCGTCCCCAAAAGTTGCCACTTACGATTTAAAACCTGAAATGAGCGCTTTTGACATTCGTGATGCCATTATTCCCGAATTGGATAAAAAAGAAGTCGATTTTGTGTGTTTAAACTTTGCCAATGGTGATATGGTTGGACATACAGGCGTGATGGAAGCGGCGATAAAAGCTTGCGAAGCCGTTGATAAATGCGTGGAAGATGTGGTGGCTTCCGCCTTAAAAAACGATTATACCACCATTATCATAGCCGACCACGGGAATTGCGAAACCATGATAAATCCTGATGGTTCGCCGAACACATCGCACACTACCAATCCGGTTCCGGTAATTTTGGTAGATAAAGAACTGAAACATATTGAAGATGGCGTTTTAGGCGATATTGCACCAACCATTCTGGAACTTATGGGAATTGAAAAACCGGCAGTGATGACACGCCATTCTTTAATTTAATTTTGTAGTTTTACGGCTCATTAATTTTTTACACCATGAAAAAACTAATTTTCTTTGCCTTTATATTAAGCATTATGAGTTGTTCCGCGCAAAAAAATATTGCAACGGCCGTAAAAGATCCCTCGGGAAATTTAATTGGTATTGCCAATAAAGAAAGTTTTCTTGAAGCTTCTTTTAATGAGTGGTTCACACCAAATTATGCTTCTTACGAAACAGACAAAGAAGTGATGGCAAAACTGACTCCGCTTTTAAAAGATATCACCATAAAAGCATTTATGGGAACTTGGTGCGGCGATAGCCAGGATCAGACTCCAGTTTTGTATAAAATTTTGGATGAAGCAGGTTTCAACTATAACCATTTGGAAATGATTACGGTAAACAGAAGCAAAGTAACGCCCGATAATTTACAGGAAGGTTTTAACATTGAAAGAGTCCCTACCTTTATTGTTTACAAAAACAACAAAGAAATTGGCCGATTTGTTGAATATCCAAGAGAATCTGTTGAAGCCGATTTGTTGAAAATAGTTAGCGGACAGCCTTACAAACATTCTTACGAATAAGCCCAAAAAAAATTAAAAGCGTAAAGGTGAAAGTTTAGATTAATTTTAAACTTTCACCTTTATTTTTTTGAACAGACAGGTTGCAATCTGTCAATACTTTCTGATTAAATTCCCTTTCGAAATATAGGGACTTACTCCAAATCCTGAAGTTCCCCAAGTTGTTTTAGGATTTCAAAAGTTTTTGCAGCTTCTTCTTCATTGATGGTAGAAATTGCGGCGCCCACGTGAACCAGCACATAATCGCCTACATTGGCTTCTGGAACCAAGGTTAGACTCACTTCTTTTATGATGCCGTCAAAAGACACTTTCCCCATTCTAAAAGTTTCATCCAACTGAGAAGTAATTGCTATTAATTTTCCGGGAATTGATAAACACATGGTTATTTACGATTTTTCGTTTCGGTTACATTCAATGACATTTTTCAAACTTTTAACTTTTAATATCTAATATTTTACTTCCCCCTTCGGGGGTTAGGGGGCCTTTCAACCATTGATACCAAGCTTCCATTCCTTGGCCTGTGGTTGCGGAAACTTCAAAAAACAGCAATTTCGGATTTACCTGCAGCGCGTATTTTTTAATATTGTCAACATTGACGTTTACGTATGGCAGTAAATCTATTTTATTGATGATGCAAACATCCGAAGTGTGAAACATGTCAGGATATTTGATGGGTTTGTCTTCACCTTCGGTGGTGCTAATGATAACTACGCGTTTATTTTCGCCCAAGTCAAACATAGACGGGCAAACCAAATTGCCCACATTTTCAATCATTAAAATGGAATTGTCTTCGATTTTTAACTTTTTTACGGCGTCAAAAACCATATCGCTTTCTAAATGGCAGCCTTTTCCTGTGTTTATTTGAACCACGGGAACATCGTGCGCGGCAATTCTGTTGGCATCATTTAAAGTTTGCTGATCGCCTTCAATCACATAAAATGAAATTTCATTTTTTAAATCGGCCAAAGTGCGTTCCAGAAGCGCTGTTTTTCCAGAGCCCGGAGAACTCACCAGATTAAGTGCGAAAATGTTTTTTGCTTCAAAATAACCCCTGTTTCTTGCGGCTAAAAGCTGGTTGTTTTGAAGGATGTCTCGCTCAATTTCCAAAACTTTGTGTTGATGATCGTGTTCATGAGAATGAGAATGGCCATCATGATGATGATCATCGTGCGAATGAGAATGCCCGTCGTGATGATGATTCCCGTGAGAATGATGTTCTTCTCCAGGTTTTAAAATAACCGGACCATTATTTTCGGTGCCGCAACCACAAGTTCCACACATATTTAAATTTGTTTTAAATGACTTCCAATGCTTTTACCCTCAATTCTTTTCCTTGCAAAATACTTTTAAAATAACTTTGGCAATAGGGGCAAGGATCATATAAATTTTCCATTTCAAATTCCGTATCGCAATCAACGCACTTTCCTTTTCCTTTAATCACAATAATTTCTTTTTCGGCAAATTCAAGGACAGTATCCTTTATGGCCGATTCCCATATAAAGTTTAAAGAATCAAGTTCAATACCCGACAAAACACCTATTTCAAGCTCAATTTTTGTAACGCTGTTTGCCTTGGCTTTCGATGTTTCATCTTCAGCAATTTTAACAATTCCCAATGCTATTGATAACTCGTGCATAATTAAAAGATGCGTTTATATTCAAATTTACAAATTATCTCCAAATAAATAACTGCATCATTATTTTATCCCGTTATTTTTATTTGGTTTAAATAAGCATAAAAATGTTATTTTTCTTATTTTAAAAGATTCTAAATTAGGTAGTTAACGTAAATTTATTCAAAATAAATTGTACTTTAGATTTGTGCTTTTTTCAATCGGAAAGCACATGAGTAAAAAGTCTTTTTCATTACTTAATAACTTTGCTTATGCCTACCGAAATCGAAAAACGAGACACCTATTACGAAAGTATCATAAAACAAGGTTACAGCCGTAGAGATTTTCTAAAATTTTCTACTTATATGGCTGCTTTTATGGGCCTGGAATCTACTATGGTTGGACAAATAGCGGAATCTTTGGAAAAAACACCAAGAATACCAATTATTTGGGAACATTACCAAGAATGCACATGTTGCAGTGAATCTTTTATCAGATCGAACCACCCAATTGTAGCCGATATTATTTTGGATAAGATCTCTTTGGATTATACCTTAACCTTAATGGCAGCTTCCGGACATCAGGCCGAAGCGGCAAAAAAAGCGGTTATGGATAAATACAAAGGCGAATACATTCTTTGCGTTGAAGGCTCCATTCCATTGGGTGACGACGGAAATTATTGTTGTATCGCAGGTAAATCGGCAAAAGAAACATTTTTGGAAGCCGCTGCCGGCGCAAAAGCAATCATTGCCTGGGGAAGTTGTGCTTCTAATGGATGTGTACAGGCCGCAAAACCAAATCCAACAGGTGCAACACCAATTCATAAAATTGTAAAAAACAAACCAATTATAAGAGTTCCTGGCTGTCCGCCTATAGGTGAAGTGATGGCAGGTGTTATAATGCATGTGGTTGCTTTTGGAAGACTGCCGCAATTAGACCGATTGGGAAGACCCAAAGCATTTTACGGAAAACGGGTACATGATACTTGTTACCGACGTCCTTATTATGATGCCGGCTTATTTGCGGAAACTTTTGACGACCAAAATTCCAAAAATGGCTATTGTTTATACAAAGTAGGATGTAAAGGGCCTATGACTTACAATTCTTGCGGAACCATAAAATGGAACAATGGCGTAAGTTACCCAATTCAATCGGGTCATGGATGCATTGGTTGCAGTGAAGAAAATTTCTGGGACAACGGACCTTTCTATGAAAGAACGACAAAAATTCCGGGATTTGCAGTGGAAAGTAATGCAGATACTGTAGGTAAAGTCGCCGCAGGCGTTATTGTCGGTGGTATTGCCTTACATGCTGTTGGTGCAACCATCTCGAAACGAAAAGAGTTGTCCGACAATATAAAAAGGGCCAAAAGCAATGAAAAAAATATTGATTTATAAAACATAATCCAATGGCAAATAGAATAGTAGTTGACCCAATTACCAGAATTGAAGGTCATTTAAGAATAGAAGCAGAAATTAAAGACGGTGTTATTGTAGATGCATTTAGCTCAAGCACCATGGTTCGTGGCATTGAAAGCATTGTGAAAGGACGTGATCCAAGAGATGTTTGGGCATTTGTTCAAAGAACTTGTGGTGTTTGCACTACCGTTCACGCACTAACTTCAGTAAGAGCCGTTGAAGATGCTTTGGGAATTGCCGTGCCGCCAAATGCTGAAATGGTTCGGAATATTATGGAAGGCGCTTTATATATGCATGACCATACCGTTCACTTTTATCATTTACACGCTTTGGATTGGGTAGATATTGTAAATGCCCTTAAAGCCGATCCTAAAAAAACTTCTGAAATTGCGCAAAGCATTTCAAATTGGCCAAAAAGTTCACCGGGCTATTTTTCCGATGTTCAAAACAGGGTACAAAAATTTGTGGAAAGCGGCCAATTAGGAATTTTTGCAAACGGCTATTGGGGTCATCCCCAAATGAAACTGCCTGCTGAAGTAAATTTACTGGCTGTAGCGCATTATTTGGAAGCTTTGGAATGGCAAAAAGAAATTGTGAAAGTGCACACCATTTTTGGCGGTAAAAATCCGCACCCTAATTATTTGGTTGGCGGAATGGCCTGTGCCATAAATTCAGATGGCGCCGGTGGCTTAAATGCCGAACGTTTGGCGTATGTCGGAAAATTATTGAAAGATGGAAAAGACTTCATTGACCAAGTTTATATTCCAGATTTATTGGCCATCGCTTCCTTCTATAAAGATTGGGGCGCTATCGGAAAAGGATTTGGAAATTATATGTCTTATGGCGATTTTCCAACAAATGGTTATGCTGATATGTCGGGCTTCAAATTCCCATCAGGCATTATTTTGAACGGAGATTTGTCAAAAGTGCTCGATGTTGACCATAGAAACAGCGAGGAAATTGAAGAATTTGTAAACAATTCGTGGTACGATGATTATGCCGAAGGAAAAGACAAAGGTAGACATCCTTGGGAAGGCGAAACCAACATCAAATATTCCGGGCCAAAACCACCTTACGACTTTTTAAATGTGGAAGAAAAATACAGTTTCATTAAAACGCCACGCTGGAAAGGATTGCCAATGGAAGTTGGGCCACTTGCCCGTTTATTGGTAGGTTACGGAAGAGGAAATAAAGAAATTCAAGACGCAGTAAATGGCGCATTGGCACATTTAAATGTTCCTGTTGACGCGTTGTTTTCAACCTTGGGAAGAACAGCAGCCCGCGGAATTGAAACCCAATTGGTTGCAAATTGGACCTTGGAATTCTATGACACTTTAATGAATAACATTAAAAATGGTGACGAACGGATGGCAAATATGGACAGTTGGGAACCTTCCAGCTGGCCGGCTGAAGCTAAAGGTGTTGGGTTTATGGAAGCGCCTAGAGGTGCGTTGGCACATTGGATTACCATTAAAGACCAAAAAACAGAAAATTACCAACTGGTTGTGCCTTCTACCTGGAATGCTTCACCTCGCGATCCAAAAGGACAAAGATCGGCTTATGAAGCTGCTTTAATCGGCACTCCGGTTGCGAATCCTGAATTGCCTTTAGAAATTATACGCACCATTCATTCGTTCGACCCATGTTTGGCTTGCGCTGTACATTTATATGATGAACATGGAAATCATATTTCTCAGGTTCAAAACATTGCCAGTTGTGACGGTTAAACTATAAATTATGGAAACTAGAAACTTTAAACGCGTATTTGTCTGGGAACTGCCTGTTCGGATTTTTCATTGGGTAAATGTGCTCTGCGTTATTGTACTTTCCCTATCCGGATTTTTAATTGCAAATCCGCCTGCACTTATTTCAAGTGCTGAAGCAACAAATTTGCATTCATTTGGGATTGTAAGATTTATTCATTTTGCGGCGGCCTATATTTTCTTTTTCAATATGATTTTACGTGTGTATTGGTCATTTGTGGGAAACAAATTTGCAAGCTGGCGCGCATTTTGGCCATTCAGCAAAAAAACCTGGAGCAACTTTAAGCACGTTCTCAAAATTGACGTCTTGCTTTTTAATGAAAAAGTTCACGATGAAAAAAACATCAGCATCGGACATAATAGTGTGGCAATCTTGTCGTATCTCCTTTTATTTATTGTTGCGTTGGTCTCCGTTTTCACCGGTTTCGCATTATATGCCGATACCGCCAATTGGTGGCTGCCAAAATTATTTGCTTGGGTAACACCATTATTTGGTGGCGATTTTATGGTCAGAAGCATCCATCATATAGCCATGTGGGTATTTATTCTCTTTACTTTGGTCCACGTATATTTGGTTTTTTATCACGATTGGCTGGAAGGTCGTGGGGAAGTTTCCTCTATGTTTGGCGGCTATAAATTTGTGCAAGAGGATCGGTTAAGAAAAGCTGCGAAAGCAGAAGAAGCAGAAGAAAAAAGTAATAAATACAAATAATATTTTGGGCCTGCCCGCCTTTTTGGTGGGCGTTCCCCGCCAGCTGGCGGGTCGGGTCTTTCGCTGCAATCCGTCATTGCGAGCACAGCGTGGCAATCTTTTGAACATATTGCTGAATAAGCTCGCAAAGCCGGGATTTCCGCTGCAACCCCTAACGCAAATTGAATAAATAATTAAAATTTAGCAAATAACCCTTAAATCAAACTTTGATTAAGTTCATTCTGCCGCTGCAATTTCAAGCAGAATGAACTTACTTTTTTAAACAATTAATATGAGCATAAAAGAACGAACTCCCGTAGCCATCAGTAGCGATTCCTATTTTTTCGAAAAAGACAAGTCCAACAGCATTTTAATCCTCGGGGTTGGCAATTATTTAATGGGCGATGAAGGCATTGGCGTTCACGTGATGCAGGAAATGGCAAAAATTAATTTGCCTGATTATGTTGATATTTTAGACGGCGGTACAGGCGGATTTCTCTTGCTGAATTGTTTTGAAGCTTACCAAACCATTATTTTTGTTGATGCCACCATGGATGGAAAACCTGCCGGAACCATTTCGCTGATTCGGCCAAAATTCGCTTCCGATTTTCCTTCGGCACTAAGCGTGCACGATGTTGGCCTGAAAGATATGATTGAAGCTGTTTATTTAATGGATGAAAAACCCGATCTTCATTTATTCACCGTTTCCATTGAAGAATTGGTGCCAATGACCATTGAATTAAGCCCAAATGTAAAAAATGCCATTCCTCAAATTATTGAACAAATATTAACCCATGCGGCAGCACTTCACCTGAAATCTTAGTTGTTTATTTCAGGTTTTAAGTTTCAGGGTTCAAGTTTTTTTTTGCATAATTGTGTTTTAAACATTCATTAATTGCTTAATTTTAATTTCAGAACGGACAAATCGCGACCTGTCCCTACTTTTAACTTTTAATATCTAATATTTAATATATTTAAATGCCAACCTACAAAATCACCATTTCCGGACAAGTGCAAGGTGTTGGTTTTCGTCCGCTTGTTTATGGTTTGGCAAAATCCTTTTCTTTAACGGGAACAGTTTCCAACAATGAAGAAGGTGTTATTATTTATATTTCAGGATTAAAAAATGCCATTGAACTTTTTTACGATAAACTTTTGCAAAATCCGCCGCCGGTTTCCAAAATAAAAAACAGTGAAATTCTTGAAATCGAAAATATGGAATTTGCCGATTTCAATATTGTTCCATCAGTAAAAAGCGGACAAATAAATTTACCGTTAACACCCGATTTTGCCATTTGTGACGACTGTAAAAACGATATTCAGAACCCAGAAAACCGTCGCTACAATTATCCCTTTACCACCTGCGTAAATTGCGGTCCGCGCTGGGCAATTACCCAAACGTTTCCTTTTGAAAGAAATCGTACCACCATCAATGATTTTCCAATGTGCAATGTATGCGAAAAGGAATATTTAAATCCGGCCGACCGACGTTTTCATTCGCAAACAAACACTTGCCACACCTGCGGAATTTCTCTTATTTTATTGGACAATCTTGGAAATATCATTGCTTCAACTTCTGAAAATATCTTTAAAAAAATTGCCAAATTGCTTTCCGAAGGAAATATTGTTGCCATCAAAAATACCGGCGGCTATTTACTGTGCTGCAATGCCGAAAATGATGAGGTCATTAAAAAATTACGCAACAAAAAAAACCGTCAGAAAAAACCTTTTGCCGTTTTATTTCCTTCGATGAAATTTTTGCAAAAGGACTTAAAAATAAATGAACTTCAACGCAAATCCTTAGCTTCTGCGGAAAGACCGATTAACATCATTCCGTTGGAAAATTATAAAGGAAAAATTGCCTTGAATGCTGTTGCGCCCGGGTTAAATCAGTTGGGTGTGATGCTGCCATATTCTGGAATTTTGCAATTATTGGCCAACGAATTAAATTTCCCCATCATTGCCACCAGCGGAAATATTCACAGTTCGCCAATTATTGGAAATAATGTAGAAGCGC
>JAUSOJ010000310.1 GCA_030656195.1 Lutibacter sp. | reverse complement strand
TGGCCACAATGCTTACAATAAAGTGGTTGGCACTGCGACTTCTATGCTTGGTCAAAAGATGGAATGGACCAAATACACGCCCAAAGCCGCCCATGTAAAAATTGAAAAGCAAACCAATTTAAAGCCAAATGCGCTAAAAGTGGTTTATTTTTCGAGCTGTATCAATAAAATGATGGGCGCTTCAAACACTTATGGTGATGAAGATACGGTTTACAACAAAACCGTTAAAATTCTTAATAAAGCCAATTGCGAGATTATTTATCCGGAAGACAGCAAAAATTTATGTTGCGGACTCGCGTTTAAATCGCAAGGATTTGCGGAATCTGCGCATATCGCATCAGATAAATTATATGCGAGTTTGTTAAAGGCAAGCAATAACGGAGAATATCCGATTTTGTGCGATATGAGTCCGTGTTCCTTGCAAATGAGAGAATCGATGCAAGGTTCAGCTTTAAAATTGTATGACATCACCAATTTCACCACTGCTTTTTTACTGGATCGCTTGGATTTTAAGCCGGTTAACAAAGAAGTTGCGGTGTTTTCTGTTTGCAGTTTGAAGAAAATGGGAATCGATGAAGATTTATATGCCATCGCAAAATTATGTTCCACGGTAGTTTATACGCCAAAAACCAATTGCTGCGGATTTGCAGGAAACAAAGGCTTTAATTTTCCCGAGCTCAATGAACATGGGTTAAGAACTTTGGACGAACAAATTCCGGAAAGCGTAACTGATGGTTATGCAACCAGCAGAACGTGTGAAATAGGCTTAAGCAAAAACAGTAAAACCGATTTTAAATCAATAGTCAATCTGATAGATTTGGCGACAACTCCAAAAATTAATTAATAAACTTTAAATAATGAAAAATTACATTCTTTTATTTTCTTTTTTAGCGCTTTTTTTAGTGCCAAACACTTCTAAAGCACAAGAAGGAGAAAAATTAACAGTTAAAGTTGGCGGCCATATTTGGGCTGAAAGCATTTTTGACTCGAGGCAAACCGTTTCTGCAAGAGAGGGAAATGTGCTGATATTTCCTAAAAATGAGGAATTAGACGCAAATGGGGAAGACATCAATGCGAAATCCAATTTTAATATGTTAAACATACATTCCAGAGCACGAATTATGGTTACGGCACCAAGGTTTTTAAATGCAAAAGTTTCCGGTTTATTGGAAGGAGATTTTGTGGGTTCGGCCGATGATAAAATTGGATTGTTTCGTTTGCGTCACGCAATGGTGAAATTAAATTGGGAAAAAACCGAACTTATGGCCGGCCAATTTTGGCATCCTATGTTTACGCTCGACGCATTTCCGCAAGTAGCATCCTGGAATGCGGGTTTGCCTTATTTTCCTTTGGAAAGAAGTGCACAAATTAAATATAGTTACAGTGCAACAGGCAATTCTAAATTGTCCATTGCGGCATCTACGGAATTGGATTTTAAATCTAACGGACCAAATGGCCCATCAACTGAATATTTGAGAAACTCGGCTGTGCCTGAGCTTAACGCAACCTATGTTTTAGGCTTGAAATCTAATTTTTTAATCGGTGCCAACGTGGGTTATAAAACATTAAAACCACAATTGTCTTATATGGTTGGCGGTTTAAAATACAAATCTGAAGAAAGTATAGGGAGCTATCAGTTAAGTTTGTTCAGTAAAATTAAAATAGATAAGGCAGCCGTCAGAATTGGAGGAATTTACGGACAAAACCTGTTTAATTTTGTGATGTTGGGCGGCTATGGCGTTTCAGGAACCAACAGCAATGGCGAAAATGAATACACTAATTTTACTGCAGGAAGTGCCTGGTTTGATGTTGATTCAGGTTTTATTGGCGAAAAAACCACTTTAGGGATATTTGCGGGTTACACCAAAAATTTCGGAGCCGATGATCCTATTACAGGAGCTGTATATGCAAGAGGAACTGATATTGATTTCAGCTATCGTATTTCCCCACGAATTGAATATGGAAACGGGCTGGTTCGGTTTAGGGGTGAAGTGTCTTATGATACCGCCGCTTATGGAACTACAAATGCCGATTACACCAAAGTTCAAAATACAAATAATGTAAATAATGTAAGATTTCTTTTTGCAACTTCGTTAAATTTTTAAATAGCAACTCTTAAAGAAAAAAGCCTAAAGATTCAATTTGAATTTTTAGGCTTTTTTTGGTCGGGGTGGCAGGATTCGAACCTGCGACCTCCTGCTCCCAAAGCAGGCGCGATAACCGGGCTACGCTACACCCCGAAGGTGTTTCGGTTTGCAAATATAGCGCTATTAATAGGTTTTGCAAGCAATTACTCAAAAATAAGTTTGTAGGGTCTTGAAATGGCATTTTGTAATTCTTGAATGCCAATATTTCTGCTTTTTCTGATGGTTTCTTTGCCTTCAAAAAAAACTAAAATGGTGGGTTCTACAAAAGCACTGTGTTTTGCGGCTATTTCGGGAGAAAAATTCAAATCGATTTTATAAAAGTCAATTTTTGGGAAATCGGTTTTCAGCAAATCGTACACTTTAGGCTCCAAAGCTTCACCAACGTTGCAAGAATCTGTTGAAAAATACAGTAAAACGGCAATCGTATCCTGTAATATATTTTCAAGTTGATCCAAAGATTCTATTCTTTTAATTGTGTTCATTTTATTGAGATTATAAGAGTCAAATTTACCACAATTTTCAATTTGTTAGGTAAGGATTGTTTCTTATTGTATTTGTTGACAATGTCATCATAAAAAATAATGGACAAAGGCCTAAACATTTAATTAATTGCCATAAATTTGTTACCTATTAAAATAAAAAAGTGAACATGTCTGATAAAATTGAAAGAATAAAATGTTTGATTATTGGGTCTGGACCTGCCGGATATACCGCTGCAATTTATGCCGCAAGAGCCGATTTAAAACCTGTGATGTATACGGGAATGCAAATGGGCGGACAATTGACCACCACTACGGAAGTTGATAATTTTCCTGGTTACCCGGATGGTACCGATGGAACGGCGATGATGGAAGATTTAAAAAAACAAGCCGAACGTTTTGGAACTGAAGTCAGATTTGGGATGGTGACCAGCGTGGATTTCAGCAAAGAAGTTGGAGGAATTCACAAAGTTACGGTCGATGAATCCATTCAAATTGAAGCAAATACTATAATAATTTCTACAGGAGCAACCGCCAAATATTTAGGAATAGAAAGCGAGCAACGTTTAATAGGCGGTGGCGTTTCTGCCTGTGCCACTTGCGACGGTTTCTTTTATAAAGGTCAGGACGTGGTTGTTGTTGGCGCCGGTGATACCGCTGCGGAAGAAGCAACTTATTTGGCCAACCTTTGTAAAAAAGTGACTATTTTAGTCCGCAAAGATTTTATGCGTGCATCAAAAGCCATGCAACACAGGGTTGATAAAACAGCCAATATTGAAGTGAGGTACAATACCGAAATTGATGAGGTATTGGGTGAAAAAGTGGTTGAAGGCGTTCGCGTTGTGAATAACAAAACCGGCAAAAAAGAAGTGATTGATGTAACCGGAATTTTTATAGCCATTGGCCACGTACCAAATACCGATATATTTAAAGGTATTTTGGATATGGATGAAACAGGTTATTTAATCACCAAAGGAAAATCGACCAAAACAAATTTACCGGGTGTTTTTGCTGCAGGTGATGTGCAAGACAAAGAATACAGGCAGGCAGTTACCGCTGCCGGTACTGGCTGTATGGCCGCTTTGGATGCCGAACGTTATTTGGGATCACTGAATTAATAACAAAAAATGATAAAAAAAAGCCTAAAATTATTAAATTAGGCTTTTTTTTAGCCTTAAATTGTTGCAATCGTTTTCGTAAAAAGTCAGGCCAATAATTGGAATTGCACCTAATAAGTATTTAATTTTGCCTAATAAATTAAGGTCATGAGTTTGTTTTCAAATAGTTATTTTGTATTGTTTCTGATTATATTAATTGGATTTATTATTGGTCGGATTAAAATTAAAGGAATTTCTTTGGATGTGTCTGCCGTAATTTTTGTGGCCTTGTTTTTTGGCCATTATGGGGTGGTGGTTCCTATAGATTTTCAATATATTGGTTTGGTGCTTTTCATTTTCACTATCGGAATACAGGCTGGGCCCAGTTTTTTTGAATCGTTTAAAAGGAACGGACGCGAATTGGCTGTTTTGGCAACATTGCTCATTCTTAGTGCGGGTTTGATTACTTTTATGTTATCTTATTTTTTGGGCGTCGACAAAAACTTGGCTATCGGACTGCTGAATGGCGCCTTAACCAGCACGCCCGGTTTGGCTGCAGCCATTGACATTACAGGCTCTCCTTTGGCGTCTATTGGTTATGGAATTGGTTATCCATTTGGCGTTATTGGTGTGATCCTTTTCGTAAATTTTTTGCCACGAATCCTTCGAGTCAACATAAAAGAACAGGAAAAAACCTACAATGCTGAGATGACAGCCCAATATCCTGAAATTTTGGCCAAACATTTTGTGGTTGAAAATGAAAATGTGATAGGCAAAAGTCTGGGAGATTTAAACATTCGTTTTATGACCAAAGCGGTTATTTCCAGAATTATGCATCAAAATACCGTTATTATTCCTGATGCAGAAATTATTTTGCAAAAAGGAGATACCATGAGAGCGGTTGGTTCAAACGAAGCTTTGGAAAGGGTTAAACTTTTGGTTGGCCCTGAAACAAAAAAAGAAATTCCGTTAGACACCAAATACGATGTTCGTTCTATTTTGGTGACCAATAAAGAAGTGGTTAAAAAAACATTGGGACAGCTTCAAATTTTAGGAAACTATAATGCCACAATAACTCGCGTTAGGCGATCAGGAATTGATATTTCTCCAAGTCCGTCCTTAAAATTGCAGTTTGGAGACAAGTTAATTGTGATTTGCACCAAAGAAAACATGTCGGAGGTGAGCCGTATTTTTGGTGATGACAAACTTTCAAGTACCGATTTTTTGCCCATCGCAGCTGGAATTATTCTGGGTATTTTGGTGGGAAAAATGAGTGTCAATTTTGGAGATTTTTCTTTTGGATTGGGATTAACCGGAGGTATTTTGCTTGTGGCACTTATTTTGGGCAGAACAGGAAAAACCGGACCGATAATGTGGACCATGACCGGTGAGGCAAATCAGATTTTGAGACAGTTTGGATTGCTGTTCTTTTTGGCAGCAGTTGGCACCAGCGCAGGTTCACATCTTGAAAGCACTTTTCAGCAATACGGAATTGAATTATTTATTTATGGCGCAATTATTACGCTGATTCCTATGATTATTACCACAATTGCAGCCCAATATTTCTACAAAATAAACATGCTTGTTTTGCTTGGCACTTTAACCGGAAGTATGACCAGCACGCCAGGATTGGCTGCAACCGACACAATGGTTGATTCAGACGCGCCAGCAATTGCGTATGCCACGGTTTATCCAATTGCCATGGTATTGTTGATTATTGTGGTGCAGATTTTGAGTTTGATCTGATAAATAGGTTAGACTGAAGACCGAAGTCCGAAGACCGAAGTTAAAAATAATAACTTTTAACTTCTAATATTTAATATTTTATTTCGCGTTAGGGATTGAAGGGGAAAACCTTTTTAACGGTTTTTCACCGATAAAAAGTTTGGAACGAAAAGCCCGACCCGCCAGCTGGTGGGGAACGCCCAAAATATTATTTTTACTTTTGCTAAATTATTGTCTTTTAAAAAGTCCGGCCTTGTCAAAAAATTCGGTAAGCGTGATTTTAGGATTCGAATACAAATAAACTTCCCCTGAATTTTTTATCGATAAATCTATGGTGTCAGTGGCATTTACGTTTGCGATGGAATTGTTTGACGTATTAACCTTAACAGTTGTGGCTTTAAAATCTTTTCCTTTAAAGGCGCTGTTGTGCAAAGTTTCCAGCTCTAAGCTGGCCGTATTTCCGCTTAAATTCACAGTAGCCTTGTCCAATGTGTGAATTACCATGCTTTTGGTGTCGATAATTCCCTTTAAATTGCTGTATTCTTCAGCAACAATTAAAGCGTCATCACATAGAATTTCCACATCCAATTTGCTTGATTTCTTGGCGTTTATTTGAACAATTTTAGAGCTCAGTTTTAATTTGAATTCCGAATCGTCAAAAGCATTTATGGTAAGCGCGTCTATTCTCAGGGAATTGTTCGATTTTACGCTGGCTTTGTTATAGGCATAAATTTCGGTGATGTCTTTATTTACCTTAACGTGAACGGTTAATTCCTTTGCGCGCACTATTTTTGCGCTTGTTTTTATAATAAGTGCCCCGTTGTTAATTTCTGTAGTTACGGCATATATCACATTTGAATCAGCTTCAACAGTTACGGATTGTTCATCACTATAAACCAACAAAACAGTCACGTCATCTATCACTTCAATCTTGGTAAATGCGGAAAGATTTCGATTTTCAGTGGTAACATCTTTGTTTCCTATTAATTTTTCCTGTGCATTTATTGCAGAGATAATAAGCAAAAATGGAATTAGAATTTGTTTTTTAACTGTTTTCATTGAAAGGTTTTCAACAAAAATACGCAAAATAAATGTGACATTTAATTTGCGTATTTAAAAATCTATGCTAAATTTGCCAAATAATGAACCTAAAAAATACAAATACTAATTGGTGGTGGAACTCTCTTAATTTATAAGCGAGCCAGAACTACTATATTTCTATTTAAAATATATAACAAAAGGACTTATCTCGCGGTAAGTCCTTTTTTATTTGAACAAAATAATGATGCAATGAAAGAATTAAAATTTACAACCATCTCGAAAACGCAATTGGCGGATACCATTACCCCGGTAGGAATGTATTCGAAAATTAGGGACAAATATGCCAACAGTTTGCTGTTGGAAAGCTCCGACTATCACAGCAAAGAGGAAAGTTTTACCTTTATTTGTGCCGAACCTATTGTAACGCTGAAGGCTGATAACAATGTGTTTACCTACCATTATAAAAATAAGGAACTTGACAGGAAGGAAATAAATCGCGATTTTTATCCGATTTTCGAAAGCTATACCGATACGGTAAAAGTGGATTGTGATGCTGCTATAAAAGGTTTCAACGGATTTTATGGCTATATTTCTTACAACGCGATTCAGTATTTTGAAACCATTAAATTAAAAGCAAAAAAAGCAGCTTCTGAAATTCCCGATTTTCAGTTTAGTTTTTTCAAATTTATCATTGCCATCAACCATTTTAACAACGAGCTTATTTTGATTGAAAATATGGAAGAAGGCGAGGAATCGAGAATCCACGAAATTGAAACTTTGATCAACGCACGCACTTACGGATTGTATCATTTTGAGACCGCCGGCGAAGAATCTTCGAATTGTACGGATGACGATTTTAAAAATTACGTGGTAAAAGCAAAAGAGCACTGCAAACGCGGCGATGTTTTTCAATTGGTGTTGTCGCGCCAGTTTCAGCAATCTTTTACGGGCGATGAATTTAATGTTTACCGGGCTTTACGCTCTATAAATCCGTCACCGTATTTGTTTTATTTCGACTATGGCAGCTTTAAATTGATGGGCTCTTCACCGGAAGCACAAATTAAAGTTGATGAAGAAAAAGCCATCATCAACCCGATTGCAGGAACTTTTAAACGCACCGGAATTATGGCGCAGGATATTTTGCTGGGTGAAAAATTATCAAAAGACAAAAAAGAAAATGCCGAACACGTGATGTTGGTCGATTTGGCCAGAAACGATTTAAGCAAACATGCGAGCAACGTAAAAGTGGAAGTTTTTAAAGAAGTGCAATATTTCAGCCACGTGATTCATTTGGTTTCAACCGTACAGGGAAAACCGATAGGGAAAGCGATGGAAATTGTGGGAGACACGTTTCCTGCCGGAACGTTAAGCGGCGCGCCAAAGTTTAAGGCGATGGAATTAATCGACAAATATGAAAATCAGACCCGTGGATTTTACGGCGGCGCGGTCGGATTTATAGGTTTAAACAATACGGTGAATTTGGCCATTGCCATTCGTTCTTTTGTGAGCAAAAACAACACCTTGTTTTATCAGGCAGGCGCGGGAATCGTCATCAATTCGACCGAAGAAGGAGAATTACAGGAAGTAAACAACAAATTGGCGGCTTTAAAAAAGGCGGTTATTTTGGCAGAAAAAATATAACAGATGAAACGAGCATTACAAATTTTGACACACAAAAGAATGATTATTGGCGAACAGCATCTGTTACCACTAAAAAATAAAATTTAAACAGATGAAAATAATAATCATAGACAATTACGATTCATTTACCTACAATTTGGTGCATTTGGTGGAAAGCATTACGGGCGAATATCCTGCAGTTTTCAGAAATGACGAAATTTCGATTGAAGCAGTTGGCGCTTACGATATCATCATGCTTTCTCCAGGTCCGGGAATTCCGGATGAAGCCGGCATTTTAAAGGAAGTGATTAAAACCTACGCCGCAACAAAACCCATTTTTGGGGTTTGTTTGGGATTGCAGGCCATCACCGAAGTTTTTGGAGGTTCGCTGGAGAATTTGGAAAATGTTTTTCACGGCGTTGCAACCACCATGAATGTCAAAAGTCCGGATGCGATTATTTATAAAAACATCCCAACGGAATTTGAAGCGGCGCGATATCATTCCTGGATCGCTTCCTTAAAAGATTTTCCGGAAGAACTGGAAATAACGGCCGTCGATGAATTTGGATCTGTGATGTCTTTGCAGCATAAAACACACAATATTACTGCTGTTCAATACCATCCTGAATCTATTTTAACGCCCATTGGAGAACAAATTGTCAGAAATTTTATAGAAGCAAATTCATAATAATGAAAACGATATTAAGCAAATTAATTGAACAGCAATATTTAACAAAAGCAGAAGCCAGCGAAGTGCTTGTGCAAATTGCGAATAACAGCTACAATGCTTCTCAAATGGCATCTTTTTTAACCGTTTTTATGATGCGGCCTATTTCTGTGGAAGAACTTTCAGGATTTCAGGAAGCGTTGCTGGAATTGGCGGTAAAAGTCGATTTATCGGATTTTAACACCATCGATTTATGCGGAACCGGCGGTGATGGAAAAAACACGTTCAACATTTCTACATTGACCTCATTTATTGTTGCAGGAACGGGAAATAAAGTGGCCAAACACGGAAATTACGGTGTTTCTTCCGTAAGTGGTTCTTCAAATATGCTGGAATTTTTAGGCTATAAATTCACCAACGACGAAGCTGTTTTAAAACGCCAGATTGAAAGCGCGAATATTTGTTTTTTGCACGCGCCTTTGTTTCATCCGGCGATGAAAGCGGTAGGGCCGGTGCGGAAAGAATTGGGCGTAAAAACATTTTTCAATATGTTGGGGCCTTTGGTAAATCCGAGTCGGCCACAAAATCAGATGGTGGGTGTTTTTAACTTGGAAGTGGCTAGAATTTACAATTATTTATTGCAGAAAACTGCCACAAATTATGGCATCGTTTACAGTTTGGACGGTTATGACGAAATTGCGTTGACCAGCGGATTCAAATTGTTCACCAAAGAAAAGGAGCAACTGATCACGCCCGAAGAATTGGGATTGAAGAGGTTAAACCAGTCGGATATTTTCGGAGGAAATACGGTGAAAGAAGC
>JAUSOJ010000307.1 GCA_030656195.1 Lutibacter sp. | reverse complement strand
ACCTGCCAACAGGAAAAAGCCGTTGCGGATGGTTGATAAAATCGACAATGTTTTTGCGTTCTTTTATATCGGTAGTACAAACAATGCCAACAGGTTTGTTAAAAGCGATGTACAAAGTTTTGGGTTTTGTGTTTAAAGGTTTGCCCTTAATTTTTACCACATCACCTTCAAAAACACGATTTCCCAATTGCGTAGGTTGATCGTTAATGGTTACAAAACCGTCAACAATTAATTTTTCGGCTTCACGCCTGGAGCAAATCCCGGTGCTGCTGATGTATTTGTTTAAATTAACTGAATTTTCGTTAGTTTTTTCCACAGAAATATTAATAAAGCAGCAAAGTTACTAAATAAAATAATTTGTGTGCTGCCCTGAAAGTAAAAATGGAATTCCGCAATTTATTTAAATGATTCAAATTTTCAGACTATCTTTGAAAGGTGCAAATACTGCCAAATACCAATCAAATTATTAAGATATTATGATGAAAAGATTAGCCAATTATTTACTGGAAGGTTTATTGTATATCGCTCCGTTAAGCATTACAGCATACATTATCTACTCGGTTTTTATGTTTATGGACAATTTATCCCAAGATTTAATTTTTGAATTATTTGCGATTAAAATTCCGGGTTTGGGCGTTTTGACATTGCTCATATTTTTAATTTTTATTGGTTTTATAGGAAGAACCTTTATTGCGCAACCTTTAAAACAAGTATTCCAAAATGTGATTGGCAGAATTCCTTTGGTAAAATTTGTGTATTCGGCTTTTAACGATTTGTTTTCGGCTTTTGTGGGCAAAGAAAAAAAATTCAACCAACCGGTTTTGGTAAAAGTGAACCTCATCTCCGATCTTGAAAAAATTGGTTTTATTACCGAAGAGAATTTAGCGATTTTGGGTGAAATTGATAAAGTTGCCGTATATTTTCCGCATTCTTACAATTTTTCGGGCGAGTTGTTTATTGTGCCAAAAGCCAATATAAAACCATTGAACATCAGCTCAAGCGATGTGATGAAATTTGTGATTTCCGCCGGATTGACAGGGTGGGAGAAGCCCACGATTTAAATCGTGGGTTATGAATTAAATGTATTATTTTTGAAATTTAAAAACAAAACCGCCTAAAAGAACCAGTTTTTTTAACCGCAAGTAACGCAAGTTTTTTTCACAAGTAACGCAAGGCATTGATTTTAAATACTTAAAAATTTGCGAACATTGCGCCTTCTTAGCGAACATTGCGGTTAAATTGATTTTTAGGCGAATTACTATAATTTTTTTATTTTTTCACAGCTTTTACCACCACAAAAGAACCTTGGCCAAAACCTTGTTTTGGGAGTTGTACTTCTTTTATTTCGTCCAATTCGCCAAATAGCGTCTGGTTGTATTCAAAGGCTGCAAATCCTGCTTCCTTCAATAATCTAGTAACATAAACTACCGAATAAAAATTTGCGTACCTAAAGAAAGTGCTTCGCATTTTGTTTTCTTCATAGGTTTTTCCAATCTTTTGATCTTTATCAATAAAACCAATAATAATGCTGCCTTTGGGTTTTAAAATCCGATACGCTTCTTTAAAGGCCCTTTTAACATTGTTTAAATGACAAATGGTGACAAAAAGCACAAAATCAAAATTCAAATCTTTAATGGGAAGATTTTCTGCATTGCCATTTATGACTTCAATACCTCTTTTTAAGGCAATTGCGGCCATTTCGTTTGCGGGTTCAACACCTTCTTTGATGCCCAAAACCTGCGCAAATCTTCCGGTTCCAAGTCCAACTTCAATGCCTTTTATGTTTTCTGGCAGTTTCAACATTTGTTCTTTAATGGCTGCAACCTCAGAAAGGTAAACTTCAGGATATTTCTCATACCAAGCCTCATAGGCCTCCACATTTTCGTTAAATATTTTTATTTGATTCATGTTTTTAATTTTTAGAATATTAATTTGATTGGGCTAACATCATTTTTAGGGAACAATGATTTGGATTATTTTGAACTAAGAAGAACAATAATTACTTAAATCTTGTAATTGATTAAAGTTTGAAAAATTTCACAATACATAAGATGAGGTATTTTGATAGGCCAGTTTGCAAATTTACCGGTTTAGGAAAAAATCCTATAAAAATACCCCGTCTTACTAATTAACTCAAAATAATCAATCATCTAAAATTCCGAAAGTTAGTTTTGCTGTAACCCGAAATTGTGATATTTTATTGCTGTTTATTGTTACATGAAAATGTTCAATATAAACAGACTTAATGTTTTTCACCGTTTTTGATGCTTCATTAACTACATTTTGAACGGCATCCTCAAAACTGATGGTGGAATTCCCCATGAGTTCAATCACTTTTAATACTGACATAATGTTGGATTTTATGGTTAATAATTCTTGTTGAAATTAGCAGTTATCTTTTTTTGTTAAAATGATATTGCTCAACAAGTTTCTTGTTTTTAAATGATATTTAAACGTTTTAATACCGCAACAAGGCATTCATAGGGTGGCCGGGATCAGGCATTTCTTCCGGCGCTAAAAAATATACTTTTCCGCCTTGCAAAAAAGTGGATACCGCACTTAAATCGCTTAAAGAAGCGTTATTTAATTCCGTTTTTTCACGAAATATCAATCGGTTGGTTTGTTGGTTAAAAACGCCAAATTCATCTGCCCCATTTTCAACAAAAAGGGTGTCTATTTTTCCGTTTATTGCTGCGGGCACTATTTCTGAAATTTGATAAGAGGTTTTAGGTGTATGGTATAATTCCTTGTACTGATGCAATTTGGTTTCTTTTGTTTTTTCAAAATAGGGGTGAACCAGTTTCCAGGATTCTTGATACAGTTTGGTTTTATTTTTAAATTCCGAATCGCCCGCAATATAATTTTCCAGCAAATTTGGATAGGTGTTTGCTTCTTTATAAAGTCCGAATACGGGATTGGCGCACGCAATAACAAGCGGTGCTTTTTTATTTTCAATGACTTTGTTGATGCCGTTGTCTATCGCCCTAAAATAAGTAAAAAGCTCTTTTTTTAGATCATCATTTCCTGGATTCTTTCCGTGAAATGTTCCGGTTGTTTGAGCATTTTGTCCGCCCCTGAATTGCAGCATATTTTGCCTAAAATCAAAGCCAACGGCTTCTTCCAATTGGGATGGTGCAAAATCTTCAATATAAATATCCTGATAGCCATATTTGTTGGCCTCATAAAGTTTTACGTAATCCTGGCTCAATTCCAACAAATAATATTCGTCATCTTCATGATATAAAGGCAGTAAAGGCATCAGATAAAAATTGCCGCTCACGTTTGTTTTTATTTCAAATGAAATCGGAAGCGTGTAATAATTCATTTCGTTTTTATCCAAAAAAATGGCTAATCCATCCGATGGATTACGCCACAATTCAATATCGGATAATAACGCTTCAACTGGCTTTAAATATTTTTTGATTTCTTGGGAATCCATTTCATGGCGCTCAAGATCTTTAGAAACTTCTTTTAAACATTGTTTTAAAGTTGCTTGCGCAATGCGTGCATTTTGCTCTTTACCGTCTTTGTGCATCGGAAGATACATGGAAACGCAATGAAGTCCGTGCGTATTTGCCAGATTTTCAAAAATTGTTTTTGGTAACGGATGTTTTATGGCTACTGACATAATGAAGAATTTTGTCCTAAATTAAAAACAGTTTGCGATAATTAAAATGATATTCCTCAAAAAATATTTATTCTTTTAGCAGTTTAATGGTTTCCCTCAACCACTCAGGGTACAAAATTGTGCAACTGTGTTATTGTTCAATTTGCAATTTTCAAACTCAAGTAAAACTGATATTAATCAATTTTTGGGTTGACATTCATCAATGCATAAAATAATTGTGATTATTAATTTTGTGGTAAAACTAAATGTCATGAAAAGAGCATATCAAATTTTGCCACATACAGGGATGTTTAATGGCAATCCTGCCTGTCCGGCAGGCAGGCAACATCTGTTCCAGCTAAAAAATAAATTTAAACAGATAAAAAGAATGGTATTATTTTTAGGAATACTGCTGTTATCGGCCTGTTCTTCAACCCGATTTGTGGACAGCTGGAAAAATAAAGAAATCACATCATTTGAACCGAAAAAAGTATTGGTGGTTGGCATTACCGATAACCTGACCGCTCGTAAAATATTTGAGGAAAAATTGAAAAATGCCTTTATCATTAGGGATATTTATGCGGTGGAAAGTATGGCTGTTTTAGACAATGGCTTTACGGGTTCCAAAAAAAGCGAACTGGAAATTGATAAAATGATTGAACAAATAGCCGACGATGGTTTTGATACTGTGGTGATTACGTCCGTCAAAGGCATTGATGAACGCATTAATTATGAAACCTATTATTATCCATCCATCGGTTATCGATGGTCGCGATTTGGAAGGTACTATTATTGGTATCAAGACATTTATTATACACCGCGATATTATGATTACTACAAAGTTTACAATGTTGAAACGGTTATTTACAGTATCAATGAAAATGACACCAAATCGCTTGTTTGGGTGGGCGCCATAAATTTGGTGGATCCTCAAACAATTAATGCCACGGTAAATGACTATGTGAATAGCATCATAAAACAGCTTGAGCGCGAAAATCTAATTAAAAAATTATAAGCATTGCGTTATTAAAAAAAGGCTTGTCCATATTGAACAAGCCTTTTTTTATGCTTACCACTTTAAAATTCAGATATCTTATAACTAATAATTGGCTTCATTGAAGCTTAGCAAAGGGATTTTCCCGAAGGATTCCATCTCTTTAACCATATCACGCTGAAACAGTTTTTTTAGGAATCC
>JAUSOJ010000302.1 GCA_030656195.1 Lutibacter sp. | reverse complement strand
AATAAGTAAAATCGTAAAAAAACAAAAAAATTATTTTGAAAAATGGTTAAATATTCCTTCCTGTACACAATTGAATAAATCTTTTTGATTCCTCTTAAAATTTCTGTAAGTTTGGTTAAACGAAATTGCTGAATCGCATTGATTCATAAATAAATCCTGGCTTTAGTCGGACCAGAATAAGTTAAGTGAAACATAAAAAACGTTAACAATTCAATATTTATGGCTGAAATAAAAACGAAACAGACCAACGCAGACGTTCACGATTTTATCAACGCGTTTGCTGATACTGATCAAAAAAGAAAAGACGGTTTTGAACTCTTAAAACTGATGCAAGATTTTACCGGCTACGAACCCAAAATGTGGGGACCGAGTATGATTGGTTTTGGAAGTTATCATTACAAATCAGACAGAAGCAAACAGGAAGGCGATTGGCCGCTTGTTGGATTTTCGCCACGTAAAGCCGCCATTTCACTTTATGTTTATTCTGGTTGTTCAGGCCAGGATATTTTGCTGAAAGATTTAGGGAAGTTTAAAATGGGAAAAGGTTGTATTTACGTCAAAAAATTATCCGACATCAATCTGGATGTTTTGAAAAATCTCATCAAAGAAACCATCAACTTTCTGCAATCTAAATACGGAAATGTAACAAAACCCAATAATTGATGCAAAACAATACCAAGTGGGATGAGGAGTTGGCGCTTATTGCTGCCTTTTTTGATAAAACGCCTTTAGAAAAATCCATTAAATGGGGCGCTGAAGTATTTACCTACAATGGAAAAAATGTGGTAAGCTATGGCGGTTTCAAAGACTATTTTACGATATGGTTTTATAACGGTGTGTTTTTGGAGGATCCGTTCAAAGTTCTGGTTAATGCGCAGGATGGTAAAACAAAATCTTTGCGGCAATGGCGTTTTAAATCTAAAAATGAAATTGATGAAAACAAAATATTGGAATATATTCTTGAAGCAATCGAAATCGAGAAAAAAGGATTAAAAATAAAACCTGATAAATTTGTGCCTGTTCCTGTGCCTCAATTGCTCGAAAATGAGTTCAAAAAAGACAATATTCTGAAAACGGCATTTGAAAAACTCACTCCGGGAAAACAAAAGGAATATAGCATTTATATCAATGAAGCAAAGCAAGAGGCTACAAAACACAAAAGAATTGAAAAAATAAAACCTATGATAGCAAGCGGAATAGGATTGAACGATAAATATAAATAGCAAAATAATTCATTTTTTAGCTATAACCTACAGATTAATCCGTAGGCTATTATAAATTAAATTTTGGGACAAAAACCGTTTTAACGGTTTAAATAAAATGATGACAAAACATTGAATTATGCCCCATTCATTTAACAAAATCCAAGATGTTAAAATAAAATGCTGATACTTGAATTTGCAAAATGGACCTTAATTGCTTTCGGAATATTTTTTATCTGTGTTGGCGGAATTATGCTAATTAGGCCGAAAACCGCAAGAAAAACTTTGAGAAAAGCCGGAAGCACCAATTTTATAAACTATACAGAAATATCATTGAGAATGATCCCAGCAATTGCATTAATCATCTTCTCAGATTACTCAAAATACCCTGAGTTTTTTAAACTAGTTGGTTGGTTTATGCTCATTTCTTCTTTTGTTCTATATTTTGTGCCAAGAAAATCACACCATCATTTTTCAAATAAATGCGCAGATATTTTAAAACCCATTTATTTCCAATTTATTTCACCTTTTTCAATCATCATAGGAATTATGATTATAAAGTCTGTTATTTGTAACACTTAAAAAAACTAATGGCAAACAGTTTGCCTAACATAAAAAATAATTAACCATTAAAAACAATAGTTATGAATAAACTCTTTTTGATTTTAGGTTTGATGATCTTTTCAATCTTTACCGGATGTGGAAAAAAAGATGACGGAAACAATTTAATTGTTGTTGTAAAATACAAAACACTGCCAAACAAAAGTGTTGATGCAGTTACCGGCTTAAAAAAACTGATTGAACAAGTTAAAAAAGAAGAACATTTTGTGAGTCTTAAACTGCACATTGATCAAAATGACAATTCTAATATTTTGTTATATGAAGAATGGGATGATGCGTTGTACTATCAAAATCAACATATGAAAACAAAACATCTCAAAGAATTTATTGTTGAATCCCAAACTTTCCTGGCCGGGCCGCCTGAGATTTCTTTGTGGAAAGTGAATGCGGTTTATAAATAATCCGCTGGCTGGCACATTCTGTAAACCGATAAAATTGAAATGAAAAACCAAATATTCAATACCGACAATTCAAAAACCACGGTCCTAATCCGATTGATGGTTGGCGTGGTTTTTCTTTCAGAAGGTATTCAAAAATTTCTATTCGCCGACACCTTGGGAGCAGGGCGATTTGCTAAAATTGGTTTGCCTTCACCTGAATTTTTGGGAAGTTTTGTTGGAAGCTTTGAAATTGTTTGCGGAACTTTGATCTTACTCGGTCTTTTGACCAGACTTGCAAGTATTCCGCTTATTATAATTATGCTGGTTGCGATAGCAACCACCAAAACAGAAGTTTTAGCCGATAAAGGTTTTTGGGAAATGATGCACGGCAGCAGAACTGACTGGTCGATGCTTTTAGGCAGTATTTTTCTATTCATTAAAGGTGGCGGACTTTGGTCGCTTGACAAAAGGTTGATGAAAGGTTGATGAAGTATGCAAAGTAAGGCCGACTTAAAAGACATCGCAAAACTTTTTTTAAAACTTGGCATCATTGGTTTTGG
>JAUSOJ010000033.1 GCA_030656195.1 Lutibacter sp. | reverse complement strand
TTTTTTTATTTTGTCTTTAACAACTTGATTGATAATGGTTGTATTTGAGAAAGTGCTTCCGCCGTGAACCACTCTGTGTCCCACCGCTTCTATTTCTGAAGTAGATTTTATAACCCCAACTTTTTCATCCAATAAAAAGTTGACCACTTTTTCCAAACCTACGCTGTGATTTGGAATCTCCCCTACCTCATCAATTTTGGTATGATTGGATTTATAATGGATTTCGGCATCTTTTGAGCCAATTCTTTCCACCAATCCCGAACAAATAACTTCTTGTTCAGGCATCCTAAATAATTGGTATTTAATAGATGAACTGCCTGAATTTATAACTAAAATCTTCATTTAAAATCCTTGTGCTTGTATTGCTGTTAATATTACGGTGTTAAAAATATCATCTACCGTACACCCTCGGCTTAAATCGTTTACCGGTTTGTTTAAACCCTGTAACATCGGTCCGATTGCCAATGCGCCAGTTTCTCTTTGAACCGCTTTATACGTGTTGTTTCCTGTATTTAAATCAGGGAAAATTAATACGTTTGCACGTCCCGCCACTTCAGAATCGGGCATTTTGCTTTTTCCAATAGACGCATCAACCGCAGCATCGTACTGTATTGGTCCTTCCACTTTTAAATCTGGTCGTTTTTGCCTGACAATTTCTGTCGCTCTTCTCACTTTTTCAACATCTTCTCCTTTACCGGAGTCGCCTGATGAATAAGAAAGCATGGCAATTTTAGGCTCCATTCCAAAGTTAATGCTTGATTCTGCCGAAGAAATTGCAATTTCAGCCAATTGTTCTGAAGTTGGGTTTGGGTTGATGGCGCAATCACCAAAAACGGAAACCCTGTCTTCCAAACACATAAAAAAGATAGAAGAAACCACTGAAACGCCTGGTTTGGTTTTAATAAACTGTAAAGCTGGTTTAATGGTGTGTTGTGTGGTATGTGCCGCTCCGGAAACCATTCCGTCTGCCAATCCTTTGTGAACCATCATAGTTCCAAAATAAGAGACATCGCCCATTAAATCCTCAGCCATATCAATAGTTAATCCTTTGTTTTTTCTCAATTCATATAAAGTATTTGAAAAATCTTTATAATAGTCAGATTCAATTGGGTTGATAATATTCACTTTGTTCAAATCCAATTTCAGCCCTAAATGAAGTACTTTATTTTCAATATCGCCTTTATCTCCCAAAATTGTTAAATCAACAATATCACTTTGAACCAATCTGGCTGCGGCAGTTAAAACTCTGTCATCGTTTCCTTCAGGTAAAACAATGTGTTTGCGTACCGTATTTGCCCGTTTCAATAAATTATATTGAAACATTCTTGGTGTAATACCATTGCTTTTGAAGGTAATTAATTTATCATTCAGCTTTTCAAATTCAACATATTTGTCAAATGTATTTAATGAAATATTAATTTTTTCTTTATTTTCAGCATACATATGCGAACGAACTGCACCAATTTTATTGGCCACATCAAATGTTCCTTCTTCAACTGTTAATATTGGAACAATTTGAGGCAAACCTTCTATTAATTTGATAATTGGTTCCTCAGGAAGAATTCCGCCTGTTAAAACAATTCCTGAAATTGCTGGATAATTGGTCGAAATATTGGCTTGTAAAGCTCCTAAAATAATGTCGGCCCTATCGCCGGGCGTAATAATCAAACAATTTTCTTCCAACTGTTTTAAATAATTTCGCAACTGCATTGCCCCAACTTTAAAACTAGAGGTTTGGTTATTTATAAGTTCTTTGCCAAACAAAATTTTAGCATCAATTGCTTTTGCTATTTCTTTAATGGTTGGATTGTTTAAAGCAGGAATAAGCGGAATAACATTTACAAAAACATCTTTTGGCAAATTTTTCTCAACACCTTTTCTAACAATGTCAATATTTTTCTCCTGAACCTTGTTGGCAATCACTGCCAAAACCTCCACTTCCTTTTCTCTAAATGAATCATAGGCCAAATGCAATCCATCAATAAATTCATCCAAAGTTTTCCCTACACCGCTTGAAACAATGATTGCAGGAATTCCTAAATTTTTGGCGATTAATACGTTAGCATCCAACTCAATAGCCATTCCTTCTCCAGAAAAATCGGTCCCTTCAACCAACATAAAATCATTTTTATCTTCTAAAGCTTTGTATTTTGAAATAATGGTATCGAATATTTCACCTTCTTTACCTTTGTTCCGCATATTTATAAATTCGCTGCGCGTAAAAGCAAAAGCATCATTTGGATCGATGTCCAATTGAAAATGGGAAATAACGGTATTGATATGGTTGTCTTTCTTTCCCTTCTTGACATTGTCGATGATGGGCCTAAAATAACCGACTTTTGCGGTTTTCCCCAACAGCATCCTCATCAATCCCAAAGTAACAATTGACTTACCACTGTTAGCTTCACTGGTTGCTATATATATGGCTTTTTTCATTTTTTTTAATTTTGTGCAAATATACGCTATCTAAGCATTATTTATATGATAAATGTCCTAAAAAACAGCATTTTCCTTAAGTTAAATTCAACATAAAAAGTCTGTTTAATACTTTCTAAAATAGGCGTATATTTGAGCTTAGATTTTTATAAATATGACAACATTAATTACCAATATTAAGGAATTGCTGCAGGTTGAAAGCGTGCCGAAAAAAATGGTTTGCGGGGCAGCGATGAAATTTCTTCCCGCCATTAAAAATGCTTTTTTATTGATTGAGAATGATGTGATCAAAGATTTTGGCAAGATGGAAAATTTACCCATTGTTTTAGCCGAAAACACCATTGACGCCAGCGGAAAAATAGTGCTTCCAACCTGGTGTGACAGCCATACGCACATTGTTTACGCCGGTAACAGGGAACAAGAATTTATTGACAGAATTCATGGGCTCTCCTATGAAGATATAGCGAACAATGGCGGCGGAATTTTAAATTCAGCCATAAAATTGCAACAAACATCCGATGAAGATTTGTACCAGCAATCGGCAAAACGCATTGAAGAAGTGATGAAATTGGGCACTGGTGCCGTTGAAATAAAATCGGGTTACGGATTGACAAAAGACGCTGAATTAAAAATGTTGCGTGTTATAAAAAAACTAAATGACAACTACCCAATTACCATAAAATCCACTTTTTTGGCAGCTCATGCTTTGCCATCTGAATTCAAAAACAACAAAAGCGGTTATGTAGATGTTGTGATCGATGAAATTTTACCCCTTGTGGCAGCAGAAAATTTAGCCGAATATATTGATGTTTTTTGTGAAACCGGCTATTTTTCCATTGATGATACCGACAGAATCCTTGAAGCCGGAGCAAAATACGGACTGATTCCAAAAATTCATGTGAATCAGTTTACGGCAATTGGCGGTGTGCAGGTTGGCGTAAAACACAAAGCACTTTCTGTAGATCATTTGGAATTGATGCGTGATGAAGATATTGAAGTTTTAAAAAATACCGATACCATGCCAGTTGCATTGCCATCGTGTTCTTATTTTTTAAGCATTCCTTACACGCCGGCAAGAAAAATAATTGATGCGGGTTTGCCATTGGCGTTGGCTACCGATTACAATCCGGGCTCTACGCCCTCTGGAAATATGAACTTTGTTATTTCAACCGCTTGCATTAAAATGAAAATGACGCCGGAAGAGGCCATAAATGCAGCTACAATTAATGGCGCTTATGCAATGGGTCTGGAAAAAACCCACGGAAGCATTTGTAAAGGGAAAAAAGCAAATTTCATCATTACCAAAGAAATTCCAAGTTACGGATTTATACCATACTCATTTGGAAATCAACATATTGATAAAGTATTTATTGAAGGCGAAGAAATTTAAATTTCCCGTTTTTTATCGTATGGAATACTGCTTAAAATATGGTTAATGGCCACAACCCTGGCATACGTTTTTTTATTCGCTTTTATTATTTTCCAGTCCACCACGCCTTCTTTTGTTTTTTCAAACATTTTATTTTTATAGTAGGTATAAACATCCCATAATTCTTGGGCTCTTTCATCAACAGGCGTTATTTTCCATTGTTTTAATGGATCGCCTTTTAATTCTTCGAAGCGTTTGGCCTGCTCTTTTTTGGAAATGGACATGTAAATTTTCACCAAGTGAATGCCCGATTCAGTGATCATTCGCTCAAAGTCGTTTACCTGATTCATGAAAATTTCATACTCTTGCTGGGTACAAAAACCGTTTACTGGCGCAACCACTGCCCTGTTATACCAACTTCTGTCGAAAAAAACGATTTCACCGGCTTTTGGAAATTGAATAACATATCGCTGAAAATACCACTGAGAACGCTCATCTTCGGTAGGTTTTGGCAAAGCCACTATGCGATAATGCCGCGGATTCATGCGCTCGGTTGTGCGTCTTATGGCGCCTCCTTTTCCGGCTACATCCCTTCCTTCGAAGATTATCATAATTCGTTCATTTTCTTCAATGGCCCAGGTTTGCAATCGGATGAGTTCAACCTGAAGTTTTTTTAATTTATTTTCATATTTAACAAAACGAACCGCTTTCTCTAAATTATAAGGCTCTTTTGAAAATAATGCCCTTAAACCCTTATTTGAATTAAGAATTTCAACATCTTCTGCAGTTAATTTATAGGACTTCATCATTAATCAATTTGTTTGGCTGAACGGTAATAACGCATCACAATATTTGGATCTGGAAACAATATGGTTGATGCATTTTCTTTTCCTTCATAGTTAAATTGAGACAATACGTATCGGATACTTTCCAAACGCGCCAATTTTTTGTCGTTAGCTTTAACGGTAATCCACGGACTGTAGCTGGTGTGTGTGCGACTATACATTTGCTCCTTGTAATGCGTATATTGATCCCAAAGTTCCTGACTTTTCTTATCGACCGGACTAAATTTCCATCGTTTTAGCGGTGTTGCAATGCGCGCATTAAATCGTGCCAATTGCTCTTCTTTTGAAATGGAAAACCAAAATTTTATCAAGACCATTCCGTCTTCATACATCATATGCTCAAATTCAGAAACCTGAACCATAAAATTTTGATATTGGGTTTCTGTACAAAATCCCATAACAGGCTCAACTACAGCTCTATTATACCAGCTTCTGTCAAAAAACACAATTTCTCCAGTATTTGGCATTTCTTTAATATAACGTCTAAAATACCATTGGCCTCGCTCAATTTCAGTAGGTTTTGTTAAAGCGACCACATTCATGGCACGCGGATTCAAATGTTCCGTAAACCTGCGAATATTTCCACCTTTTCCTGCGGCATCCCGTCCTTCGAAAATAATGGCCACACGCATTTTATTTTTTGAAATCCATTGCTGCAGCTTTACCAATTCAATTTGTAAATTGCGAAGCTCTTCTTCATAAAACAATCGTTTTGCCACTTTATCAAAGGGAATATTTTTTTCCTTTATGAGTTTTAAAAGTTCTTGGTTTGAAGCCACTCTTTCAAAATCTTCAATGGTCAATTTAGGAGTTTCTTTCATGCGTCTAAATTTTATTTTTTAGCTGTAACAGCTGTTGTTCACCAATAATCATTCCTTTATATATCAAAATTTGAAATGCTCGTATTATGATGGTCTATTTTTTCATAGGTTAAACATATTTCCGGGTCACTTAATGGCTGCAGTTTTGCATCAGAAGGTGAAAAATAAGGAATTCCAAGTCCCAGACCACGCAAAATAAATAATAATCCGATGATAATCACAAATACAGGGATTATTTTTTGAAATTTAGCACGCAAAGACACGCTCACAAAATTCCCCAACAACACCGCTGCGGTCATCATAGGAATCGTTCCAACACCAAACAATGCCATATACAAAGCTCCCTGAACAGGACTGCCAGTTGAAATTGAGCCGATTACAGCAATATAAACCAAACCGCAAGGTAAAAAACCGTTAAAAAAACCGATTGAAAATAAGGCTTTATTGGTTTTTTTATTTAGATAAATTCCGAGATTGTATTTAACCTTGCCAATTATTTTATACAGCGGTTTTGAAAAATTGTATTTATTAAAAACCGAAACAGGAGTTAGGATGGTTACAATCATAATAACGCCCATTAAAATTGATAAACGTTGCTGAAAACCGGCCAAATACAATCCCTTTCCAACAAAACCAAAAAGCAAGCCTATGATAGAATAACTCAATATTCGTCCAAAATGATATAAGAATGTTTGGAAAACTAATGATGTTTTTGATTCCCTGTTTACCGGAATAATGAATGCAATTGGCCCGCACATCCCAATACAGTGAAAACCGCCTGCCAAACCAAAAATAAGCGCAGTCCAAAGCATATTAGTACATTAATTTCTCCTTAAATAAATAAGTGTTGCTGTTTACAGTCCATTCTATTTTCACATTCCAAATTCCTTCCACCAAATTATCATCCAATATTAAATAATCGGCGGTTGTTAATTTTATGGGAAACTGAAAATCAATTTTTTCGTTGGAAGGTCTTTGAAACGAAATTGTTCCAGCTATTTTTTCTGGATTAAATTCGGCAGGAAATTTAATTAACAAACCTTCGGCAACTTTTGTTAAAGTTACATCTTCATTTAAGGTTGCTGCTTTATTCAATTTATCAATTTCCTGTTGGTAATTCATTTCATCTTTATAATAATCATCAGAGACTAAATGATGATCATATCCGGGCACAAAAACGGCCTTATAAACAAAAGACAATATGAATATGATAAATGCCGATAAGGCAAGTACAATGCCTGTTGGCCAACTAATTTTAAACATCATCTAATTAATTTTTATGGGTCCTGCAAAATTGGTAGTGGTTGCTTCAATAAGTTTCCCTTCTGAATAAACCCCAACTTTTAACTTTTCATTTGACGAATTTAGGTCTTTTTTGTCAATTTCAATAAATAAAGTACCTTCCTTTAATCCCTGTTTTTCCACTTTAGAAAGTCCGCCTATCATTTCAACTTTTCCGTTATGTGAAATTAATTTAATATCAATATCCTCAATATTTTTATTGGTTTTATTAATCAATTTAAAGGTATAAACGTTTTTTACGGTAGTTTCAGTAGTTTGAAAAATTTGTCCGGGCAATCTTAAAATAGTGGCTTCCACATCATTTCGTAAAAACAACATGGTAATAAGAACACCAACCAACACAGTTAACAACGCTGAATAAGCAATTAAACGTGCATTAAATTTAAATTTTTCCTTTTTTTCTATATCGTCTTCTGAAGCATAACGAATCAACCCTCTTTCATAACCAACTTTGTCCATAATTTCATCGCAGGCATCAATACAGGCGGTGCAATTAATGCATTCCAGTTGTGTTCCGTTTCTGATGTCAATTCCTGTTGGGCATACCTGAACGCATTGCATACATTCAACACAATCTCCATAACCAGATTCCTCTCTATTTTCACCTTTTCGAACTGGTTTTCGGCCTTTTTCGCCTTCTCCCCTCACAAAATCATAAGCCACATTGATAGACTTGTTGTCTAAAAGAACGCCTTGCAACCTGCCGTACGGGCAAACAATGATACATACCTGTTCCCTAAACCATGCGAACACAAAATAGAAAACCATGGTAAAAACCAAGAGTTTTACCAAAGTTCCAATATGATTTAAGGGGCCATCAATAATGTGTTCGATTAAAACATCGCTGCCAATAATATAGGCAAAGAAAACATTGGCGATGATAAATGATATCAGAAAAAAAGCAATCCATTTTGTAACGCGTTTCCTTATTTTTTCTCCGTTCCAGGCTTGTTTATCGAGTTTAATTTGTTTGGTTCTGTCACCATCAATTAAATATTCCACTTTTCTGAAAATCATTTCCATAAAAATGGTTTGCGGACAAATCCATCCACAAAAAATTCTGCCAAAAACCACGGTGAATAAAATGATAAATACTACGCTCACCAACAAAGATATGACTAGCAAGTGAAAATCTTGAGGCCAAAATGGGAATCCGAAAATGTGAAATTTTCTTTCAATAACGTTAAAAAGCAAAAACTGATTTCCGTTGATTTTAACAAATGGCGCCGCAAACATAAATGCCAAAAGCACCCAACCTACCATTGTTCTATAGTTGTAAAATTTTCCTTTTGGTTTCTTCGGAAAAATAAAATTACGTTTTCCGCTTTCGTCAATGGTTCCGATGGAGTCTCTAAATCTCTCTTTATTTTCTGCTTTCATGCTAAGTTTAAAAGGCAATTCTCTATTTTGTACCAATTTGTAAATTTAAGCTTAATTAATCAACTGCTTAGACACAAATGAGACAAAAAAAAGTATTATTTTCTAATCATATTTAAAAAGAAAAACCCTCAAAAGAGGGTTGTTCTTTTTAAATATATTTCTCTCTATTATTCTGCCGGCCAAACAATATCGCCTTCTGCCGGTTTAGGCACTGCAGGCGTTGTTCCCTGCATAGATATAATATAACTTGCCAATTGAATCCGCTCTTCTCTTGTGACGGTGCTTTCCCAGGCAATCATTCCTTTTCCTGGTCTTCCTCCATTTGTTAAGACGTTAAATATACTTTTTACGTCACCTCCTAAAATCCATTTGTTGTCGGTTAAGTTCGGACCAATACTTCCGCCTAAATCTGCTAAATGGCAAACAACACAGGTTTTTGAAGTAAACAGTTCCTTTCCTTTTGCCAAATTTTCGGCATCTGTAAAAGCAACAATGTTTGCATCATCAAATAACTGCGGATTTGCGGCTTTATAAGCTTCAATTTCTTCTTTTGCAGTAGCCATTTCATCATTTAACTCATCATACTGGCTATACTTACCGAAGCCGAATACCATGATGAGATAAAAAATACTAATGGCAATGGTAATGTAAAAACCTGCCAGCCACCAAGGCGGCAAAACATTGTCAAGTTCCTTAATGCCATCATAATCGTGATCAAGCAAAATGTCTTCTTCGGTTCCTAAATCGTGCGCTTTGGTCATAGATTTCATAAATCTTTTCCACCACGATGTGTTTTCTGAATTCTTATTCATAATTATTTTCTTTACTGTTAGTGTCGTTATCTAAAGGCAATTGGCTTATTTCATCAATATTTTTCTTAGGCATTTTTATGACAATGATTAACATGGTGATAAAAACTGTAAAAAATAGCAACAATGAAATAATTGGGTAAATTTCAACCCCTTCCATTCCATCAAAATTATGTGATATAAATCTTAACATATTACTTATTTTTTAATGCTGTTGGAGCATTTGCTTTAATATCAGTTCCTAAACGTTGCAGATAAGCAATAAGCGCAACAATTTCCTTATTCTGAATATTGCTTGAGCCATAATTTTTTACATATTCAGGATCTTGTCTTAAATTATTTTCCACTTCCTTAGCCTGAGTTAACAAAGCTTGTTTAGCACCAGCAATTTCTTCATCAGTATAAGGAACGCCCAATGTTGCCAATGCTTTCATTTTGCTTTCCAAATTTGAGGCATTCATATCATTTTTAATTAACCAGGAATATCGTGGCATAATAGAACCTGGTGATGTAGATCGTGGATCTAACATATGGTTAAAGTGCCAGTTATCATTGTATTTTCCGCCAATTCTGTGCACATCTGGCCCTGTTCTTTTTGAACCCCACAAGAATGGGAAATCGTAAATAAACTCGCCTGCTTTTGAGTATTCCCCATAACGCTCAACTTCTGAACGGAATGGACGAATCATTTGAGAGTGGCAATTGTTACATCCTTCACGAATATAAATATCTCTTCCCTCTAACTCTAGTGGTGTATATGGTTTTATGCTTGTAATTGTAGGAACATTTGATTTCACCAACATCACAGGCACAATTTCAACCAAACCACCAATTAAAATAGCAACAGTGGTTAATATCGTGAACAATACTGTTCTTCTTTCTAACCAAGTATGCCATCCTTCACCCGCAATTCTTTGTCCGCTAATTTTTTTCAAAGGTGCAGCTTCAGCCAATTCATCTTCAACAGGAGAACCTGCTCTTGCAGTTTTAATGATATTAATTGCCAATAAAATAAAACCTATTAAATACAATGTTCCTCCAATTGCACGCATTGCGTACATTGGCATCACTGATGTCACTGTTTCTAAAAAGTTGCCATAAACCAATGTGCCGTCCGGATTAAATTGTTTCCACATAAATGCTTGGGTAAATCCGGCAATATATAATGGAATGGCATAAAACAAAATACCAATTGTACCTAACCAAAAATGTGCATTGGCCAATTTTTTTGAGTATAAAGGTGTTTTCCAAAGTTTTTCAGCCAACCAATAAACAATACCGGCAATCATAAAACCGTTCCATCCTAAAGCGCCAATATGAACGTGACCAACAATCCAATCGGTGTAATGACCAATAGCATTTACACTTTTAAAAGACAACATTGGTCCTTCAAAAGTTGACATCCCGTAAGCCGTAATTGCAACCACAAAGAATTTTAATACCGGATCTTCTCGAACTTTATCCCAAGCGCCACGCAACGTAAGCAATCCGTTAATCATACCACCCCAAGATGGAAAAATTAACATTACAGAGAAAACTGTCCCTAAGTTTTGCGCCCATTCAGGAAGGGCTGTGTACAACAAATGGTGAGGTCCTGCCCAGATATATAAGAATATTAATGTCCAAAAGTGGATAATTGACAATCGATAAGAATAAATCGGTCTGTTTGCTACTTTCGGAACAAAATAATACATCAATCCCAATATTGGAGTTGTTAAGAAAAACGCCACTGCATTATGTCCATACCACCACTGTATAAGTGCATCTTGAACACCTGAATAAACCGAATAGCTTTTAAACGCCGATACAGGCATTTCTAAATTGTTAAAAATATAAAGTACCGCTATGGTTACAAAGGTTGCTATGTAGAACCAAATTGCAACGTAAATATGACGTTGCCTTCTTTTAAGAATGGTTCCAATCAAATTGATACCGAAAACCACCCAAACTACAACAACTGCAATGTCAATTGGCCACTCTAATTCTGCATATTCTTTTGATGATGTATACCCTAACGGTAAAGTAATTGCGGCAGCAACAATAATTGCCTGCCAGCCCCAAAAATTAATTCTGCTTAAAACATCGTTAAACATTCTCGCTTTTAGCAGTCTTTGTGTAGAATAATAGACCCCTAAAAAGATTCCATTGCCCACAAAGGCAAAAATTACCGCATTGGTGTGCAACGGTCTTAATCGGCCAAAACTTAGCCAAGAAATGGCATTATTTGACCCCGCAAATTCCAATAAACCCGGGTATATAAAAAGCAGTGCTACTGTTAGCCCTACCAACATCCCCACAATTCCCCAAAGAATTGTTGCCCAAAGAAACATTTTTACGATTTTATTGTCATAATAAAATTGTTCTTTTTCCATACTTGTTTGATTAATTAATTGTTAGTTATTTTTGATTGATTTTGATTGCTATTTGATTCCTTTTCATCCTTTTTCTTACCATTAACCAGCTCATCATCAAACAACATGCGAACCGAAGGCGTATAGGTATCATCATACTGTCCAGATTTAACTGACCTGATAAATGCAAAGAAAAAAACTAAGGCCACAACAATGCTTACGCCTATTGTGATATAAAGTACTTCCATTTTTTAGTTAATAAAAATTTAAGCTATTTGATAAATACAAATATAGATTTTACTTCCGAAATTATAATGACATTTATCACACAAATTTAAGGCTTTTATCTTTTAAGCTGAACTCTTTTAAATATTTCTTTTAGAAATTAAATTTGTCATAATTGTCACAAAAACCACAATACTTATGGAACTCACAGGCATTAAAATAGCAGCAACTAAAGGCGTTAACACACCTGTTAATGCAAAATACAATCCTATCACATTATAACAAAACGCCAACATAAAACTTGTCTTAATAATTGTCATGGTTTTATTTGAAATATTTAACAACTTTGGTAATTTGTTGAAAAATTTCGCATCAAGTATGCCATCACATGCAGGTGAAAAAACATTTACATTTTCGGAAATAACGATTCCAACGTTGCTTTGCGCCAAGGCCCCGGCATCATTTAATCCGTCGCCAACCATCATCACTCTTTCTCCGTTTTGCTGCAATTTTTTAATATATTCCAATTTATTTTCAGGTTTCTGATTAAATTGAAATAAAGTATTTTTAGGCAGAAATTTTTCTAAATATTCTTTTTCCCCATCATTATCACCTGAAAGAATTACCAATTTGTATTTTTTTGAAAGTTCTTCAAAAACGGCTTTTGTTCCTTCTCTATAACTGTTTTTAAAAATATAACTTCCTTTAAACTGATTGTTTATTGCAATGTGAATGGCTGTTTCATTGGCATCAGAAGAAGTTGCGTCAACAAAACTTGCAGAACCTAATTTGATATCCATTGTGCTTAAGACTGCATGGATGCCTTTTCCTAGTTGTTCCTCAAAATAAGCCGGTTTTTCTGTTAAAATTTCTTCCTGAATATGATCGTAAAGCGATCGGCTTAAAGGATGGTTTGAAGCTCTTATAACACTTTTAACAGCTCTAATTTCCTCTCCACTTAATGATTCTCCTCTGTAAATAAGATTTGATTTATCTGTAGAAGTTATGGTGCCGGTTTTATCAAAAATAATGGTGTCAATTTTAGAAAGGTTTTCAACGGTATCTGCGTTTTTCAAATAAAACTTACGATAGCCAAAAATTCTTAGAATATTGCCAATGGCAAATGGTGCCGACAATGCCAAAGCACAAGGACAAGCGATAATAAGTACAGCGGTAACCACATTAAAAACCATGGATGCATCGTGAAAATACCAAAAAAGTCCGCCTAAAAATGAAATGGTTAAAATATTGATGGTAAACAGTTTGCTTATCGTATCAGTGATATTTTTGATGGAATGGTCAGCGGTTTTATTAAAAACATCATTGCTCCACAACTGCGTTAAATAGCTTTGTGAAATGGTATTGATCACCTCCATTTCTATGGCGCCCTCGGTTTGTTTTCCGCCCGCAAAAAGTTTATCGCCCGATTGTTTGGTTACCGGCATCGACTCGCCGGTTACAAAACTGTAATCAATCGATGCATTTCCGTTGATTAAAATGCCATCAACAGGAATTAACTCTTGATTTCTGATTAATAAACGGTCGCCTTTTTCAATATCTTGTACAGGAATATTTTTTTCTATCCCGCCAGCCAATTTTGTGACAGCGATTGGAAAATACGATTTATAGTCGCGTTCAAAGGACAAAAAGTTGTAGGTTTTTTGCTGAAAAAATTTACCCAAGAGCAAAAAGAACACCAAACCAGCCAAACTGTCAAAAAAACCTGTGCCAATATCAAATGCAATTTCAATGGTACTTCTTATAAACAAAACAGAAACTCCCAAAGCAATAGGAACATCAATATTTAAAATTTTATGTGAAAGTCCTTTATAGGCTGAAATATAATAATTTTTGGCAGAATAGAAAACCACCGGAATGGCCATGGCAAACATGAGCCATCTAAAAACATGCTTGTATTTTTCCAGCCAAAACTCATTTGCATCAAAATATTCCGGAAACGACAACAGCATAATATTTCCAAAACAAAAAGCAGCAATTGATACCTGATAAATCAGCGTTTTATCAACCTTGTTTTTAATCGCATCCGCATCATCCAAACTTATATATGGCTCATAGCCTATTGAAGTCATTAATTCAGCCAGCTGTTTTAAATTGGTTGCTTTGTTTTTGAACGTAATTCTTACGGTTTTTTTGGGGAAATTAACCATCGAAGTGGTCACCCCACTGTTCAATTTGGTTAAATTTTC
>JAUSOJ010000283.1 GCA_030656195.1 Lutibacter sp. | reverse complement strand
GTTTTATCGTAATCAGATAAATTAGTTGTAGCCATTTATCTTATTTTTTTGATGCAAAGGCAGCTTTATTGATATAAATGTCAATGTTATTGGCCTCAACAGCAGTAGGATAATCATTTTTAATTTTTTCGAACAATTCTAAAGCTTTTGAATAATTCTCCAATTCCATCGCTGTATTTCCTGCTTTGAAAAGAAATAACGGCGTTGAAAAGTTGTTGTCTTTTAGGTTGGCAGCTTTCATATAATAGTCAAAAGCGTCTTTTGGCTGATTGATATCGGCAAAAGCATCACCAATAGCGCCTTTTGCAATTGGGCCCAACAATTCATCTTTTGATGAAAAATCTTCTAAATAGTCAATAGCTTCTTTATATTTTTTTAATCTGAGGTAAGAAATTCCGGCGTAATAATTGGCTAAATTCCCTGCTTTTGTGCCGCTGTATTCATCAGCAATATCAACAAAACCATATTTTCCGTCGGCTCCTTTTAAAGCTAACGTAAATAATGAGTCTGCTGCCACACTATTGTTTATGGCATTGTCAAAATAAGCTTTTGGAAATGCCAATTCATTCGCTGCTTCTTTTTCTTTAGGCGCTTTCACGTATTTTTGATAAGCCAAATAGCCCAAGATGGAAGCGACTATAAGACCAATTACTATAAAAATGATGGTTTGATTTTTTTGAATAAATTGCTCAGATTTTGAAGCCGTTTGGTCTAAAGTGTTGAAAACTTCAGCGGTAGTTGAATTATCTTCAATATTTTTTTGAGCATCTTTAATTTTACTTCCTGTCTTTTTGTATGTTGCCATTTCTTAGAAATTTGTAGGCGCAAAAATAGAATTTTTAATTGGAAAGTAAAAATCCATTTGTGCCTAAATTTTCATTTATTTTCAATAATTTTAAACTTTCAAAAAAAATAGATGCATTTACAAAAAATAACACTGGTAAATTTTAAAAATTTCGAGTCGCAAACATTTGATTTTCAGGAAAAAATTAATTGTTTTGTGGGGAATAACGGTGTTGGAAAAACAACTGTTTTGGATGCCATTTATTACCTGTCTTTTGCAAAAAGTTACTTCAATCCGGCGGCTACGCAAAATATTAAGCATTCTGAAGACTTTTTTATGATTGAAGGCGCTTATCAAATTAACGACAAAAGTGAAAGTGTTGTCTGCAGTTTAAAGCGCGGAAATAAAAAAGTGGTAAAACGCAACGGCAAGGCTTATGAAAAATTTTCGGAACATATAGGCTATTTGCCATTGGTGATTATTTCTCCGGGCGACAGCGATTTAATTGTGGAAGGAAGCGACACGCGAAGGAAATTTATGGACAATGTGATTTCGCAATCCGATAAATTGTATTTGCAGTCGGTTATTAAATACAACAAGGTGCTGACGCAACGAAATTCTTTGTTGAAGTATTTTGCGGCAAACCGCACATTTGATGCGCTCAATTTAAAAGTGTACAATGAGCAACTGGAATCTTACGGAACTGTTATTTTTAAAAAGAGAACCGAATTTCTTGAAGCTTTTATTCCCATTTTAAGGGAACGCTATGCCGCAATATCTTCCAGCAAAGAACAAGTGAATTTGGTTTATAAAACGCAGTTGGATGAAGCAAATTTTATGGAATTGTTCGAACAAAATGTGGAGCGTGACAGAGTGCTTCAATATACAAGCGCCGGCATTCACAAAGACGATTTGGCGTTTGAAATAGATGGCTATCCCATTAAGAAATTCGGGTCGCAAGGGCAGCAAAAATCGTATTTAATTGCCTTAAAACTGGCGCAATTCGATTTTATTAAATCGCAGTCGAACATAAAACCCATTTTATTGTTGGATGATATTTTTGACAAATTAGATGATTTACGCGTGGAGCAGTTGATTAAATTGGTCAATAATGATGAGTTCGGACAACTATTTATAAGCGATACGCACAAACAACGCACTGAAGATGTGGTAAAAAAAACAAACCAACCTTATAAAATATTTCAACTATAATGGCCAAACGATTTAATGAGTTTCAATCAATGGAAGATTTGATGAAAGATGTGATCAAAGAAAATAAACTGACCAAAGGCATGAACCAAATTTCTGTGGAAGAAGCCTGGGCAAAACTCATGGGAAATGGCGTTGTTTCTTATACCAGCAAAGTTGCATTAAACGGAAAAACATTGGTGGTGAAATTGAAATCTTCCGTGTTGCGAGAAGAATTGAGCTATGGCAAAGAAAAAATCATCAAAATGATGAATGAAGAGCTGGGAGAAGAACTTATTTCAAAAATTATGTTAAGCTGATAAAAAAATCCATTGTGAAAACAACGGATTTTTTGTAAATATTATTATAAATTCAAATCAAACTCCCTTTCCTTGGGAAAGGGTCGGGGATAGGATTAAAATATTTCTCTGCCAGAAAAATGGAAAGCGCCTTCAATGGCTGCATTTTCATCACTGTCTGAACCGTGAACTGCATTTTCTCCCATAGAAGAAGCAAATAATTTACGGATGGTGCCTTCAGCAGCATCGGCAGGATTGGTTGCGCCAATCAATACGCGAAAATCTTCAACCGCATTGTTTTTTTCTAAAATAGCGGCTACAATTGGCCCGCTCGACATAAATTCAACCAATTCGCCATAAAATGGACGTTCGCTGTGAACTGCATAAAATGCTTTCGCATCGGAAACGGTCATTTGTGTCATTTTCATAGCTGCAATCCTAAATCCTGCAGCATTAATTTTTTCCAAGATTGCCCCAATATATCCTTTTTCTACGGAGTCGGGTTTCAACATGGTAAACGTTCTGTTTGTTGCCATTTTAATTGTCTTTAATTTATAAAATCGGCGCAAAGATACTATTTTCTGAATGAAGTAGTTAAATTACTCATAGTTTTGCGCATAGGTTTCATAAATCACGTTGTTTTCGCCCTTAATTTCCATGGTAACAGCATTGGTTTTAAAATCAAATTTCAAAATGCCAAAACTCTTTTTTGAAACCACATTTCCCAACCGGTATTTGTTTGGTTCGCCTTTAAAATCGCTGTAGGAATGTGTAAGTCCGCTCGAAGTAAAATCGATGAGCGGATACGGCAATCCGTCGATTTCCTTTTTTGAAATTTCAGATATATGCCGGTCTCCGGAAAGTATGATGGCGTTTTTTGCTTTGCTTGATTTAAGGAGGTTTACCAGTTTATCAGCTTCGTGCGGCATATTTCTCCAAGCTTCAAATCCGTGCTCATCCGATAAAAACTGAATGCTGCTGACAATAATATTGTAGGCTGCTTTTGAGTTTTGGAGTTCCTTTTTTAGCCATTCCCACTGCATTTCACCCAACATGGTTCCTTCACCATACACATTGGGTTTGAACCGTTTTTTGATTTCATTATCGGGAGTCAATGCGCTTCTGAAATAGCGCGTGTCCAATAAAATAATCTTTATGGTTTTGTTGTTCACACTATAATCTTTGGCGAAATAAACACCTTCCTGTTTTCTGCGAACATCATTTTTGGGAACATCAAGAAAGTCTAAAAACAATTGTTGCGCTTCGGCTTTTTTTGAATATTCAGCACCACCGTCATTTAAACCATAATCGTGATCATCCCAAGTGCCAAGCACATCCACTTTTTTAGTAAAATCGGCATAATCAGCATTATTTTTTTGAATTAGGTAGTTTTCGGCCATAAAGGCCATATCGTAGGTATCGGTGTAAATAATATCACCACCCCAAATCCATACATTAGGCTTGTTTTGTTCAATTTCGGCCCAAAACGGATTCGTTAATGCCTGGTTGTTGCAGGATCCAAATGCAATGACAAAATCAGTGTTGGTTTTGTTTGAGACAAGCTTATTGTTATTTTGTTTTTCATTCGTTTTGCACGAAGAAACAAGTAAAAACAGAATTAAAATCGATTTAAAATAGTTCATTTTTACATTTTAAAATTAAACAACGCAATAATATTTATATTTTTTCAACCAATAATTTTGGTAATGAATTTATTTTTAAATACTTATAAAGCATAAATCAGTAAAAATATGCAATACACAATACTAAAATCTTCATAAATACAATTTCAACAAATGTACATTTGTATTTGAAAT
>JAUSOJ010000276.1 GCA_030656195.1 Lutibacter sp. | reverse complement strand
GGTATTGAAATCAAAGCCACTGATAAGCCCCATAGAGCCATCTTCAATGGTGCGCATTCCGCGCTCATTGATAAGATCCGGTTTCACGACTTTTAAAAGATCTGTGGTCAGTCTGCTCACCACTTTTTTGTCTTTTGCATTGAGCAAAAGAATCCTGATGGCGCTTCGCACCAATTTTCCGCCTTTTCCGGCCCTGCCGAATTCGGATCCGTTTTCACGCGTTCTTTGAAACGCCGGATCGTTTTTCATTCTGGCCTTGTCAATACCGCCTTTTTCGCGGGCAAGGTGTCCATCCGAAGTTTTGTAAAAGGAAATATCCCCGATAGTTCCTTTCAATTTAATAATACCAGTTTGTCTAGCCATAATTGAATAAATTTTTAATTCTCAACAAATGAACTTATCTTTATGAAGAAAATAAAAATCAGGTGGTCATTTTGTCCGATATAGACTTTTTTGTCCGAATTGGCTAAATAGATACCCCATAGATAAAGCATAGATAAAGCATAGATAGAGTATCAAATGAAAATATTTAGGACCTGCATATTCCCAAAAGACGTTCAGTGTATCACTGGAAGAAGCGAACGCTCCGGGCGCAGACTTTTACATGAAATCAGAACCCACTTTGGCAAAGATTCCCATCAGTTTGTAACTTCTGAGGAATTTTCAGAATATTCAGGGATCAACATAAATGTTGTGAATGAATATTTACAAAAAGTATCATAGCATTTGATGAGGTTTAGTCGAATTTAATGATTTAAAATTCGTATTTTTACATTTAGACAGAAAGTCAAATTTAAACAAAGTAAATCAAATGGCAGGTCAACAAATCGGTCAACAAAATAAACAAGGAGTAGGGGATCCCCATTAAACACAGGGTTTACGTCGGGGGTTCGAATCCCTTCCTCTCTGCAATGTCATCTGAAAATCAGATAATTAAATAAATTAATCTTAAAAAAAAAACCAATTCAAATAGAATTGGTTTTTTTTTTAAGATTAATTCAGTGTTATAGATTGCTAAAAATTAGAAAAATTTATTAATTAAAGGATACATTAAAATTATTCTAGGAAAAACAATTTTGATTTCTTGAAAGATAAAGCCTTATTTTAAAAACTGATCAAATTTAAAGAATTTGAAGTACTCCTTATAAAATTGTTTAAATCAGTCAATTTTTTTCTAACGATTTATCTCTTTAGCATTTTTGTATATTTTTTATAGAAGACTCAATTATTTTATATCTATCCATATTGATTATTTATACAATGTGCGCTATATTGAACAAAAATATATATATTTGTACAATATAGTGAACGTTATATTTTTATTATGGAAAAAAGAAAAGTTGTATTGCTACCCAAAGCAAAAAGAATTTTAACTGAATTTGGTGAGAATATCAAACTTGCGAGACTTAGAAGAAAATTGAGTGCGGCGCAAATAGCTGAACGCGCAAATATGAGTAGAACCACTTTATCAGGTATTGAAAAAGGTTCAGAAAGCATAAGTATTGGATCCTATTTATTAGTTCTTCAGGTTCTAGGATTGGAAAAAGATTTATTAAATGTAGCCAAAGATGATATTTTAGGCAGAAAAATTCAAGATGCTAAATTAACAGTAAGAGAGCGAGCTCCTAAAAAATAGATAATGAGTAAACGAATTAGTAAAAGATCAATATATGTATATGCTGATTGGGATGGACTGGAAACACCTCAATTGATGGGTGTACTTTTTGCTGAATTATTAAGAGGGAAAGAAATATTTTCTTTTGAATATAACAAAGAGTGGCTGAATTTTGGTAAAGCCCAATTATTAGATCCCGATTTGCAATTGTATGTGGGGTTACATTATTTAAACGATGATATTAAAACTAATTTTGGACTGTTTTTAGATTCTTCTCCAGATCGTTGGGGAAGAATTCTTATGAGAAGGAGGGAAGCTGCAATGGCTAGGCTAGAAGAAAGAAAAGAACAGAACTTATTCGAAACAGATTATCTATTAGGCGTATTTGATACTCATAGAATGGGAGCTCTACGGTTTAAGTTAGAGATTGATGGACTATTTTTAAATGATAATAAAAAATTAGCGAGTCCACCTTGGACATCAATTCGAGAATTGGAACATATTAGCCTACGATTAGAAAAGGAGGGTATAGAAAATGACCCTGAATACTTAAATTGGTTAAATATGTTAGTCTTTCCTGGGTCCTCTTTAGGTGGAGCACGACCTAAAGCAAGTGTTGTAGATACTGATAATAATTTGTGGATAGCCAAATTCCCGAGTCAAAATGATTTAGCTGACGTTGGAGGATGGGAAATGGTAACTTATGAACTGGCTTTATTGGCGGGTATTAATATGGCTAAATCACAAGCAAAGAAGTTTACAAGTAATTTTCATACATTCTTAACCAAACGATTTGACAGAACAACTCATGGGAAAAGAATACATTTTGCATCGGCAATGACATTGTTAGGCTATACGGATGGACAAGATTGTAAAGACGGAATAAGTTACTTAGAATTGGTAGAATTTATTATAAATAATGGAGCTAATACAGAAGAAGATTTAAAGCAGTTATGGCGTAGAATTGTATTCAGTATTTGTGTTTCTAATACTGATGATCATTTAAGAAATCATGGATTTATTTTAACAAATAATGGATGGGTACTTTCTCCTGCTTATGATATAAATCCTGTTGAAACCGGAACTGGATTGAAATTAAATATTTCAGAAAATGACAATGCCTTAGATTTGAATTTGGCACTTGAAGTATCAATCTATTTCAGATTAGAAAATGAAGAAGCCGTAAACATCATAAATGAAGTAAAACAAGCCGTTGGTAATTGGAGAAATATAGCCAATAAATTAGGTGTATCAAGAGCAGAGCAAGAATTGAAAGCCAGCGCTTTTTTGGTTGGGTAAAAAATATTTATTATTACATAAAAATCCACCTTTAAATTTGTTGTAATATAAATCCTCGGGGGCGGGCCCCGAGGATTATTTTAACATTTGTTTATTTTTTTGCAAGCAAATCTCTTATTTCAATCAATAATTCTTCTTGAGAAGGACCTTTTGG
>JAUSOJ010000030.1 GCA_030656195.1 Lutibacter sp. | reverse complement strand
GCTTTTGGCAAAATCTGAAGCCGCAGTATGCGTCATCATATTCAACGCAGCCTTGGCCATGTTGGTATGCGGATGGCGATCCTGCTTGGTAAATCGGTGAAATTTCCCTTCCATTGCAGAGACGTTGATGATGTGTTTTTGTCCGGTATTTTCTTTTTTCATTAAATTGGACAAGCGGTTGCACAACACAAATGGCGCAACGGCATTCACCAATTGCACTTCAATCATTTCCGTGGTTTCAATTTCGCCCAATTTCAATCGCCAGCTGTTTGTTTTTCTTAAATCTACCTGCTGTAAATCGGCATCCAGTTTTCCTTCCGGAAAAACTTCACTGGCCGTTAAAGAATTGTCGAAACTATAAGGAATTTGCGACAATTTTGCTGAGGAACTTAGTCCGATTCCAGGTTCCGATCCGTGCCAGGTCACCGGAATATTGGTTTGATTGTTTGCAATTTCTGAAGAAAGACTTCTCAATTCCTGCAAACAGTTGTGATGGTTGCTGAGCAAATTTTTGGCAAACTGCGGCAAATCATCAAAATTCATTTCTTCTTTTGCCATCAAATGATGGTAAAATCCGGCCGGTCTTCTTACGGTTTGCGCAGCATTGTTGATGAGAATATCTAAACGGCTGTATTGTTGCTCTATATAATTGCAAAAAATCTCCACACTTGGAATATGCCTTAAATCGAGTCCGTGAATTTTTAAACGATCCGCCCAATCAAAATAATCTTTTTCCTGGGAAAATCGCAATGCGGAATCCACAGGAAACCTTGTGGTGGCAACAACCGTGGCGCCTGCACGCAACAACATTAAGGTAATGTGATAGCCTATTTTTAAACGAGAACCTGTAACAACCGCCACTTGATTGGTGAGATCAGCGGATTGAAAACGTTTGGCGTAATTGAAATCTCCGCATTCTTGACACATGGTATCGTAAAAATGATGCAGTTTGGTGTAAACCGCTTTGCATACGTAGCAATTTCGGGGAGATTCGAGTTCGAGTTTTTTGTTTTTTGAGGCATCAATGTGTTCCATTAACTTTGGCGCTTCAAAAATGATGGCTTCACGGGCGCTTCTGATGCCCGTTTCTTTCCGCGCATGACGATCGCGTGCGACCATTTTGCGTTTGATGGATTTTTTAGCGTCTTTTTTTCCCTGAGAAAATGCTTCACGGCTTGGCCGCGTAAGTTGTCCTGCAGCTTTAAATAATGCAATTCGTTTTTCTTCCGAGAGCTCAAAAACCTGATTGGTGTCATGAACCAATTGTTCCAATATAGCAATGCAGGAATCAATTTGTTCCTGACTTACTTTACTGGATGTTTCCTCAATGTTAGGTTTCATAAAAAGCTGTTTCAAGCGGCAAATATAGCCATAAAAGGCTAAATTCTAAAAATCGCGGCATTTATAGTTTTGAGTTGGTGATTAATGTTGAAATAGTTTTTAATTTTATTGATTTTTTAAACACAATCAGCTAAGAAAATATACTAAGACAGCAAGAAAAATTTGTTAAAAAATCGTAAACCTTGGCTGTCCGGCAGGCAGGTCTAAATCCCGACAGCTATCAGGACGTAAATCAATCTGCGTTAGGGATTGAACCCTTCGGCTACGCTCAGGGTAAACTAAGTGTTTGAGCACTTTTTTAGTTGCTTTTCGCAACTAAAAAATGCGAGTAGTGAAAGCCCGACCCGCCAACTGGCGGGGAACGCCCACCAAAAAGATTGGCAGGCCCAAATAATACAGTTTATTCGGTAATTTTTTTCTTAATTTTCTTTAAAATCGGAGATATTTTTGAGGATGTGGGAATGGTGTCTCCCAGTAAAAAGCCATAAGGTTTTAAGGGTTCTATATGGTCGCAAATAACTTTTATGATGGCAAGGAGCGGAATTGACAAAAACATTCCTGAGATACCCCACAAAGCATTCCCCGCAAATACAACAATGATTGCGAAAAGCGCATTGATTCTTACTTTTGAAGAAACAATTAATGGTACAATAATGTTGTTGTCTATCAGCTGTATGATATAATAAATTGCCAAAACGTACAGCGCATACATACCCGTATCTTTTGTGGCTAAAGCGACGGCCATTGGCAACGCAACGGCAACAAGGCCGCCAATATAAGGGATAACGTTGAGCAATGCGCCAAGAATACCGAGCAGAATTGCATATTCTATGCCAAGCGCAAACAGTGCCGCGATGTTTAATATGGCCACAATAATGGCTTCAATTACCAATCCGGCAAGATAGCGTTGGATAACGGTTTTGGTTTCGGAAATAATTTTGCTGATTTGGTTTTGGTCGCTGCTGACAAAAACCCGGTGAATAAACTCTATGATAAGTCTGTTGTAATACAATAAAAGAAATACGTAAACAGGAACCAATAACATCACCATCAATCCATTGCCTAAAACAAACATCGTTTTGCCAACATCTGCACCGCTCATCGTGAGCGATTCATTTTTGGCATTTGTGATCCATCTGTTCACTTTCCATTGGTTAAGATCAAAATAACGGGAAGCCCAATGGGTAAATTCGTTAAGGGTTATGGTGAATTTTTCGACCATGATGGGCCAAGAATCAACAAAAATGCTTGCCTGTCTAAATATTAAAACCGCTAAAGATGTTGTGACTAAAATGGTAAGGAATAATGTAAAAATGATGGCGATGACCCTGTTTATTTTCATCCTGACAAAAAAGTTGACAATGGGATAAAGCAAAACGGCAATCATGACTGAAAAAATGAGCGGAACTATAATATCTTGCGCGATATACAGCATGCTCGTAAACAGGAAAAGTCCAACTAAAATAATTGTTGACTTTACATAAAAGGGCAGATTGAAACTTTTATTTGTATCCATCACCTAAAATATCAGTCTATAACTTCTTTGTTTTCATCATCTTTTGAGGCTAATTTACTGCCAAAAAATTTAAAAATTTTAGCGCCCATTACTTTAATGCCGTCTGGGTGTTTTGTCACAAAATTGGTAATACCAAACATAATTGCCGATCCGAGAAGTTTTTTTATAGGGCTGTTAACAACGCCTTGAAAAAGCACTTTTGAAAGATAACCCGTTCCAAAACCAACAGAAGAGTTTAAAATACCATCTTTTAAAATGCTTGATTCTCCTAAATCTTTTAAGGTATTTAATATAATGTTTGCAGGCTTAATGCTTTTGTAAGCCAATTGAAAATGTTCTTTTAATGCTCTTCCTTCTTCTGCTTGTTGATATTCTAAACGAAGAATGGCTGCTCTTAGCTCGTGTTGTGTTTTTATTGGTTCCATAGGTTCGTTTATTTAAGTGCTTGTGAAATGATTAAATTACTCAACGGCTTCTCAATCCATTTATGCAAAAAGAAATGCAATATGAGTCCGGCAATTAAGTAAAATGCGGCCACAATAAAGAATCCGTAATAAAACTTACCAAGCAATTCTCCAAGGTAAAGTGCAACGCCAATGTTAAAAACAAGCAAAAACATAGATATCATAAGAATGACACTAATTCTTGCTACCACAGAAGTGGCCACAACGGTGGTTGTTTCCAAAGCTTTGAGCTTTGAAACCTCGTAGGTTGTTTTGCCGAAAGTTTCTACTTTATCAAATAATGTTTCAAATATACTGGGTGGTATTTCCATATTTTTTTTGATTTTTATTTTTACTAATTTTCTTGTCAATTTACCAGCTGAAAGTCATAGCAAGATTTTAAGCCGATTTACGGTGTATTATTTTATAATTCGTTTTTAATTAATTTTTTCCAAAATTTTTAAAATGCTTTTCCATTAAATCTGTAAATGTAACATTTTTAAAAGGTTTAGAAATATAGTCGTTAAATCCGGTTTTTATTGATTTTTCTTTATCACCCAAAAACGCATAAGCAGTTTGCGCAACAATAATTACTTTGTTGTTGAACGTTCTTATTTGCTTTGTGGCTTCATAGCCATTCATTTCAGGCATTTTAATATCCATCAAAATTAAATCAATATCCGGATTGTCACGGCAAATTTGTACGGCCTCTGCCCCATTTTTGGCAACTAACACTACTTTGGAATACTTATTAATTTGGATTGCAATTAATTTTTCAATTGTTTCATCGTCCTCGGTTATCAATATTTTAAGTTTGTTGGTTTGATTTTTTTCATCAACTGCATCAACAATCTCTTCAGTAAATTTCATTTCATTTTGTTTGGCATTGAAAGGAATGGTAAAATAAAAAGTAGAACCTTTTCCTACTTCACTTTCAACCCAAATTTTTCCGCCTAACAATTCAATATATGCTTTTGAAATAGACAAACCCAAACCGGCACCTTCATAATTTCTGTTAAGTGATTCGCTGCCTTGCCTAAACCTTTCAAAAATAAGCGATTTTTGTTCCGGTGGAATGCCTGCACCTGTATCTTTTACATAAAATTCGAGAAATTTGCCTTTTTTTGAACAGCCAAATTCAATGGAACCTTCGTGGGTAAATTTAATCGCATTTTTAACAAGATTTGTTAAAATTGCATAAAGCTTTTCCTTATCGGTTTTTATGATAAAATCTTTTTTCGACAACGAATTATGAGAGATAAGTTGGATTCCTTTTTTATCGGTTTCCGACTTGAAAAATTTTTGGATATATTCCAATTGTTCACTCACATTCGAGTTTGAAATATTAACTTCCAATATTCCCGATTCAATTTTCGAAATACTTATGATATCATTAATGATATTAAGCATTCGTTTTCCGCTATTCTCAATAATTTTGATGTATTCTTGTTGTTTTTCGCCGGTAAGATTTGGTGTTTTTAACAAGCCGGCAAAACCTAAAATACCGTTCATAGGCGTACGGATTTCATGAGACATATTGGCTAAAAAAGCCGATTTTAAACGATCGCTTTCTTCTGCCCGTTCTTTGGCAATAATAAGTTCAGCTGCACGCTTCTCTTTTTCTTCATTTTGAAACGCCAGCTCTTTGTTGGCAATAATCAATTCCGCAGCCCTTTTTTCTTTTTCTTCATTTTGAAAGGCAAGTTCAATGTTGGCAACCACCAATTCGGCTGCGC
>JAUSOJ010000266.1 GCA_030656195.1 Lutibacter sp. | reverse complement strand
GGTGTTAACGCCTGAAACAGATCCGCCATTTGTTAAGTTTGTGGTTCCTTTTCGCCACTGATAGGTTAAACCTGTTCCCGTTGCCGTTACGCTAAAGTTTACTGAATTGCCTGAACATACTGTTTGAGATGATGCAGGCTGGGCAGTTATGGCCACCACTTGGTTCACTACCAGCGCGGAACTTGTTGAAGTAACTGCTGAGCACGGACTGGCTCCGTTTACTATTACATTATAACTGCCCGCATCTGTGGTCAAGGCTCCGGTCAATGTTAAAGTGGCCGTATTTGCGCCGCTTATATTGCCTGTATTGGTAAGATTTGTTGCTCCTTTTCTCCATTGATAGGTTAATCCTGTTCCCGTTGCGGATACACTGAAACTTATATTTGTTCCAGAACAAACCGTTTGGGTGGCTAGTGGTTGCGTGTTTATTGCTGGTGGCTGATTTACCGTTATTACAACCTGATCACTGGCTGCAACGCAAGTACCTGAAGGATCATTTGTAGTTAATGTTAAAGTAACTGTGCCACTGGTAATGGAGGGTGTATAGGTACTATTAACTAGTGTTGGATCTGAGAATGTACCACTTGGTGCAGTCCAAATAGAGCTTGTAGTATTACCAGACCATACTCCTGCTAGGGTTGTAGTTCCTCCTAAACAAACACTTGTATCTGGTCCTGCATCTATGCCTGCATAAGTATTAACATTAATTTCAAGATTTCTAGAATCCACACTTCCACAAGGATTAATTGCTGTAACTGATAAATTTTTACTTCCAGTTGTTATAGACCCAGACACGCTAACTGTTATTTGATTGGTACCAGCACCTGAGGTAATATTAAACCCTGCCGGAAGATTCCAAACATAGGTCTCTCCATTTAACATATTTGTTGGAATGTTATATACCAATCCAGTAACTGGAGGACATATTGAGTTAGGTCCTGATGGCTTATTTGTATCATTATTTGCATTACCTACAGTTGGCGCTCCAGTAAAAACGGTCATTGCAATTGCATTACTCGCGGCTGTAGATGGCGATGCGCAAGTAGCATTTGAAGTAATTTCAACGGTAATTGTAGAAGGATTTGGTAGTGATGTAGCTGTATAAGTTGCACTGGTTGCCCCAGTAATATTATTGCCATTTCTTTTCCATTGGTAAGTTGGCGTACTTCCATCATTAGTAGGAGATGCCGTAAAAGTTACCGAAGTCCCAGCAGTTGAACAGATGGAGGTTGAAGTTGATGTTATGCTTACAGAAGGTGTAACAAGCGGATTTACTAACATTGTAATACCATTACTTGTTGCAGGATTTCCTGTTACACAAGGCGTAGCATTGGATGTTAATACAACTGTTACGATATCGCCATTTGCCAATGTTGAATTTGCATATGTTGAACTATTCGTTCCAACATTACTTCCGTTTAGTTTCCATTGATATGACGGAGTAGTTCCTCCATTGGTTGGAGTCGCCGTAAACGTAACATTTGTCCCTGAACATATTGTGGTGGCGGATGCGCCAACAATTACACTAACTGGCAAATTCGGATTTACTGTCATTGTCGTATTTCCGCTTGTTGCCGGATTTCCCGTTGCACAGGTTGCATTGGATGTTAATACAACTGTTACGATATCGCCATTTGCCAATGTTGAATTAGCATATGTTGAACTATTCGTTCCAAAAATACTTCCGTTTAGTTTCCATTGATATGACGGAGTAGTTCCTCCATTGGTTGGAGTCGCCGTAAACGTAACATTTGTCCCTGAACATATTGTGGTGGCGGATGCGCCAACAATTACACTAACTGGCAAATTCGGATTTACCGTAACCTGAATAGGATTACTACTGACAGTTAAAGGTGTGGCACAGCCTTCCGATGAGGTAACATCTAAAGTAACAATGTCATTATTTGAAAGTGTCGTTGAGGTAAACGAATCTATATTTGACCCTACAGGATTGCCATTTACTCTCCATTGATAAGTTGGAGATAAACCTCCATTGATCACTACGTCATCGACACTAAATGTCACAGATGTTCCTTCACAAAATGTTGTTTGAGTAGCATCAATTAAAACAGATGGTGTCAAAACAGGATTCACCGTCATCGTTAAAATATTACTGGTTGCAGTTGTTCCGCATGACGAAAGACTTGATGTCATAACAGCACGAACTACATCTTCATTGTTTAAAGTGTTTGAAGTATAGGTTGCATTATTCGTTCCAACTGGCGTAGCACCAACATACCATTGATATGTTGGAGAAGCACCTCCATCAACAGGTGTAGCAGTAAATGTTACCGAAGTCCCCGCGCAAATTGTTGTTGCGGTTGCTGAAATACTCACCGATGCGTTTTCTGCCGGATCTTTTACAGTAACTGTAGCGGTACAAAAAGCTATTGAACTATCAAAATCATCAGTAACAGATAATATAACTGTATTACTTCCAATATTACTACAGTTAAATGAAGTAATATTAGTATCAAAAGTGAGATTTCCATTTCCAGTACTTCCATTGTTTACAGCGTCTTCTGCAATAATAACATTCCCTGTCGCATCTAAATAAACTATAATGTTTTGACAATTAGCTACAGCCACCAAAGCAACTTCCTCACCCACCCCCTTCAAAATACTCACCTCCAAATTTTGAAAAACTTCCTTAAACCCGGCTTCCGCAGTTGGTGTATCAGCCCATAAATAATTTACAAAGGACAGATTGTTTGATAAAGTGATATTTTCCCCGAAGGTGCTCGAAGCATTGTTACCAATAGCAACAACTGCTTTGTTGTTTAAAAGCGAAAACGAATAATTTGTGGTGGCTACATCATTGGCATAAACAGAAAATGCACCCATAAAAAGCAGGGTGAAAATAAAATACCAAATTTTCAAATTAAGTAGTTTTTTAACCATAGCAAAACTGTTAAAAAAGCAATTTAAAAATCCCGAACTAGTTTTAAATGCGTTTGGTTTATAATATAAATGTACAATAAAATTAAGATTAACAAAAAATTAAAACGCTAATCCTTAAATGTTTCTATACAAACATAACTCATTATTATGTTATACTATGATAAAAATCATATAATTATTGATCAAAATATTAAGATACAGCAACAAAAAAATTATAGTTAAAACTGCATTTTAATCGCTAAAACGTACCGTTTGTTGGTAAATGTTTCATGTCTGGGGAAATGGGGAAATAAAATTACAAAATATTTTTTAAATAAAATCACGTTTTGTCAAAAATATTATTCCTAAAAGACTTGTTTTTAGGCTATTCCATTTTAATTATTCTTTGTTTTGCCACTATTTATAAGTTGCCAAACGAAATAATTTAGTTTTAAAAATAATGCTTTTTGATGGTTTTTAGTGTTTTCATCAAAATAGCAATTTGAAAATTTATAAAGCAAGTTTAGAACTAAAAATGATGGCTGTTTATCCAATAATGTAATTATTTAATAAAAGAGCCAATATTGCGTTTTTTGTAAGGGAAAACATTAGATAATTTTGGAGCTCATTAATGTGGGGTTTTCGTGATTATAACAATTTCCACTAAAAAAGGGTAATGAAAATGAACAAATTAATAAAAAAATAAACGCTTCTGAATCTAGTTTAATAGCTAAATAATCCTGAAAAATATCAACCCACATTTACCTTTGCAAGAATCAACAAAAGAAAACTCAGCCTGCCAAAAAAATAAAGCAAGCTTTGTTTTTTGGCTTGCTTCATTTTCAACATTCAGTAACGATTTCCTGGATTATCTTTGATGTTCCTGAGAAAAGTCCGTTTTGAAAATCAACAAAAGAAAAAACAGCTTACCAACAAAGCTCGATAAGGATTACCTTCGGTGATCCTGATAAAAGTCCGCTTTGAAAATCAACAAAAGAAAACACCGCTCACTAAAAAAACAAAATAAATTTTGTTTTTTTGGCTCGCTTTATTTTCAGCTTTTTGTTGATTTATTCGTGACTCCACCAGGATTCGAACCTGAATTTAAAGTTTAGGAAACTTTCGTTCTATCCCTTGAACTATGGAGCCGCAATAATATTTATTGGTGTTTTCCAAACAGCGCCATCATTTGTTGCCTGCTTAAAGAAGTGCTTGTTCCCGCTATTTTACTGCTTAAGTTATGGTGGTTGATATTTAACAGCATTTCTCCCTGTATCATTTTATATTCAAATTTTACCACGGTATCATGGTCTGTTTGAACAAAGATTTGGTGGTTATTTATATTTTCAAAACCTTCAATAATCATTGTATAAATGGTTTCTTTATTCGGAAAATTAAATGATTTCTCCAAGTGTGCTATTTTTGAATTCACATCAGAATACACCCAGGAAAATAAATTATCCACTTTTAGAAGCGTTACCGAATATTTCCCGTTTTTAACATGCCCAATTTCCTGTCCGAAAATTGAAGCCGTCATTAAAATTAAAAACAGTGTCAGTTTTATTTGCATAACAGCGCTTATAATAAAAGCCCAAATATATGGAAAATCAGCACAATTCTGAAACGTAATATAAAATTTTAGGCAACTATCATAAAAAGAATCAATAAAGTTTTAAAACAGTACATTTAGCGCACCTAAATTTTAAAACATATGCCAAACCAAACATTGTGGGGTCATCCAAAAGGATTGTATATTTTATTTTTTACCGAAATGTGGGAACGTTTTTCCTACTATGGAATGCGCGCCATCTTTATTCTTTACTTAACCGCAAAAACTACGGAAGCCAATGCCGGATTGGGTTGGGATAAAGTTTCGGCTTTGGAATTGTACGGATGGTACACCATGATGGTTTATGTGATGTCGGTTCCGGGAGGTTTATTGGCCGACCGATGGCTGGGACAGAAAAAAGCAGTCATGCTCGGTGGTTTCTTGCTGTGCATTGGCCATTTTATATTGGCTTTTGATGAAGTTTGGGCATTTTACACCGGAATTGTTTTTATTATTTTAGGCGTTGGCGCTTTAAAACCAAACATTTCTTCAATGGTTGGCGGCTTGTATCAATATGGCGATTTAAAAAGAGATTCCGCTTTTACCATATTTTATATAGGTATCAATATTGGTGCATTTGCAGCGCCTTTATTGGTTGGATATGTTGGTGAAGTGATTAATTGGCATTATGGTTTCGGTTTGGCCGGAATTGGTATGGCTTTGGGACAAATAGTGTACTTGTGGGGACAAAAATATTTGACCACTGTGGGCAATTTTGTGCCAGCTCAAAGAGATAGTGGCACAAATAAAAAAGTTCCGCTGACTTCCATTGAAAAAGACAGAATGATTGTATTGATTTTGTCTTTTATTATAGTGATCGTTTTTTGGGGTGCCTATGAACAAGCGGGCGGATTGATGAATTTGTACGCTCGAGATAAGATTGACAGGGTGATGTTTGGTTTTGAAGTGCCTACCAGTTTTTTACAGGCTTTGCACGCTTTTTACGTGATTTTATTGGGCGTTCCCGTGGCGTATTTTTGGACCAAGTGGCGTAAAAAAGGAAGGGAAAGCTCTTCGCTGTTTAAGATGGGAATTGGAACCATCATCACAGGTTTTGGATTTTTATTATTGGCAGGAGCCGCAATTGAAACCGCTTCTTCTTTAGATGGAAAAGCATCTATTTACTGGATGTTTGGCGCATACCTGTTGCACGTTGTGGGTGAATTGAGCATTTCGCCGGTTGCCTTGTCGTTTATCACCAAATTGGCGCCGCTAAAATATGCTTCGTTAATGATGGGCGCTTACTTTATGGTTTCGGGTGTGGGAAATAAAGTGGCCGGTTATGTGGGAGAAGCTGCCCAAAGCGCTGGTGAATTAACCATTTTTATGGGTGTGTTGATCTTTTGCGTTTCCTTTGGATTGCTGTTGGTGCTGTTTGTTAAAAAATTGAAAAAACTAACCCATGGTGCCGATGATATTGATCCCAAAGTGGTGATTGTTGAAGCTGAATAGGTTTATTGAACAAAAACAGCGGCTGATAAAAAAATTATTGTTATTAAATCATCTTATTTACTAAATTGATTTTATTGGGAATTTTTTTCAATACAGAAATCAGTAAAGCATCATTTTCTGATTTTTCATAGATTTCAAGATACAAACGCTTAATTAAATTTTCAATTTCCGACTTTTTTATATGCAAGCTTTTATATTTTGGCGCAATCATCAGCTGCGCTTCTAATGGCAGCGACTTGTCTAAAGACGGCAGTATATAAGGAACGTTGTCTAAAAGATAAGATCCGTTTTTAAGATAAAAATTTATGCGTTTTTTGCGTTGTTCCCTGTTGTCGCCAAACAAATAATTTTCGACTTCAAGAAACAGAAATTTGTGGTTGCTTTTCACTTTATCAACAATAAAATTAAAAAATTCGCTTCCAAAATGATTGTTTCTGTGATTTTCAGATACCGCCATATAATCTAACAACGTAAAATCCGTCTTTTTGAAATCCCATAACAACGCCATACAAATAACCTCTTCATCAATAATACCAACAAATAATTGCGATTTTCCTGCAGCTAATCTTTCGCTAATTTTAGAAAGCGGCTGCCGCTCGCTGGGCGGAAAAGCTTCCTGATAAATAAGCATTGCATTCGCGTAATCAATGTCTTTTGTGTTGACTATTTGTTTAAAAATTAAAGACATCATCTAGTTAAACATTTCTTTTAAAATTAGCGTTGATGAGATTGACCGGCGCCAACCAGAATTTTCAATAAAAATTGAGAACCCATATTTATTTAATCTGAATTTGAAGCCAGTTGAGAATTTCCATCAAAGCTGAAGGCGAAAAAGTCTGTTCAATCATAGCGTATTCACTTGGGGAACCTGTTTCACATTCCTGAAATAAATGATTCAAATTTGGCAATACTTTTGTCGTAACGTATTTGTTTCCGCCTTTTGCCAACGCATTTTTTATGGCTTCCAAATTTTCTTTTGGCGGAACCTGTAAATCTTTTTCACCATTAATTGCCAATACCGGACAGTTGACTTTTTCCAAAGCCAGAGCCGGATCGTATTTTATAAAATATTGCATCCAAGGACTCACAATTTGGTTGACTTGCAATTTTATATAATCATCTTCGCCCATTCCTTCAATTTTAGCAGCATTTGGGTCGGTGGCTAAAGCAAGTTTTAAATAATTTGTTAAATCCGTTTTTAACTGTGCGGTATTTGTGGATTTTTTCACCAATTCGAAAATACCCTTGTTTATTGTATGCGCTTTTTGTAAATCTTCATTGGGCATTCCGGCTGCTTTACCTATCAATTCCTGTTGCAGTAAAAGCAGTTGATCGCCAGGAATTCCGGTTCCTGCCAGCAATATGATAAAATCAATGTCATTAGAATTGTTAGCTACCATTGGGGCAATGATGCCGCCTTCGCTGTGTCCAATCAATCCGATTTTGTCTTTATTTATTTCCTTTCTGGTTTTTAAATATTGAACGCCAGCTTCAACATCCGCAGAAAAATCCAACGTTGTTGCCGCATTGAAATCTCCTTTCGACGAAGCGGTGCCCCGATCATCAAAACGCAATACTGCGATGCCGTTTTTTGTTAAAAAATCTGATAAAACCAGAAACGGTTTATGGCCCAACAATTCTTCATCCCTGTTTTGGGGTCCGCTTCCGCTGATTAAAACGACTGCGGGAAATACGCCTTCTTTTTGCGGCCATGTCAATGTTCCTGCCAAGGTAATTCCGGCACTTTTATTTTCAAAAGTGATATCTTCCGAATGATAAGCATAAGGCTTAACGGGCTCTTGCGGACGAACAATTATTTCCTTTTCAACAAGCGCTCTAGATAAATTCATCGGAAAAGTGAATCCGCTTTGTTTAAAATTACCGACAACAATTTGATCATTCCCCAAAGTGCCTTCATAGTCAATTCCTGCATTTGGAATCGAAAATTTTAATATGGCATTTTCAAAACTGGTAGTAGCTACCGGAATTCCCGTTGCGCCCTGGTCCGGACTGTCCATTGTTGCCGTGTAGCCTTTCTCAGTTTTTAAAACATTAAAAACAAGTCTTAATTGTGTTCCCTGAACTTTTAAACTTCCGTTCCATTGTCCGGCTACGTCTTGTCCGAAAGCCAATAAAGAAACCATTCCTGCCAATAATGCTATGGTGATTTTTCTCATTTTTGATTTGTTGTTTAATGTTTTGCCAACTTGATTTTTGTATATTAATTCAATATCATATCAAATATATCAATTAAATTTTTGACATCTAACCATGAATTTAAAAAAGGATTTAATTTTTGAAGGCATCGTTTCATCGGCATTGTACACAGGAAAATTAACCTTTACAAACAAAAAAAGAGACGAAGCCGTCTCTTTTTTGATAGATTTTTTATAAGATTCCTGATTTTATTTTATTTGTGTATGTGCGTATAAACGGCTTACTTCATCCCAATTAACCACACTCCAAATTGATTGCAAATAATCCCCGCGTTTGTTTTGGTATTTTAAATAATAGGCATGCTCCCAAACATCAATGCCAAAAATAGGTGTTCCTTTTACAGGTGCATCATCCATCAGCGGATTGTCCTGATTTGGCGTTGAGCAAATAACCAGTTTATTGTCCGGCGTCACTACCAACCAAGCCCATCCCGATCCAAAACGTGTGGCGGCTGCCTGGGTTAATTGTGTTTTAAAAGCTTCCATGCTGCCAAAAGTTGTTTCAATAACGGCAGCCAATTCAGGGGAAAGTTTTGTGTTTTTATTTGGCGTAAGCACGTTCCAAAATAAGTTGTGGTTGTAATGGCCACCCGCGTTGTTTCTGATGGCCGTTGAATACTTGGACATATTTCCTAAAATGGCATTCATATCGGTATTATTTTCCATTCCCGCTTCTTTTAAAGCCTTGTTAAGATTGCTTATATAACCTGCGTGGTGTTTAGAATAGTGAATTTCCATCGTTTGTGCGTCCACAAAAGGTTCTAAAGCATCATAAGCATAAGGCAATGGTGCCTGCGTAAATTGCGCAAATGCACTGCTTGAAAGTAATGCAAAAACCATAAATTTAAGTACTGTCTTCATTTTTATATTTTTTTAGTGTTTGAGCAAATTTACTGTTCTATAATTGCAGACACAAATTAGCTTCCTTAAAATAATGCCAAAAAAACATTTTTTTGTTTTTCTATAACGCTTTAAATCTTTTTTTTGATACTCAAAACGCCCGATTGCCAAACAACTGTAATTTCACCGTTGGAATACTATTTTGTTAAATTTTTCTTCTCCTAATATTTATTTATAAAACGTCGCTAAAGGCAATTTCTTTATCGAAAACACTTTTTGCAAAGGTGCAAACCGGTGTAATTTTCAGGCCTTTTTCTCTCGCAAATTCAATGGCTTTAATCACCAGTTTTTTACCTGCGCCTTGTCCTTTTAACTTTTCGTCAACTTGCGTGTGGTCTATGATTATTCGATCTTTTCCTTTCCATACATAAGTCATTTCCGCAACGGTTTCTCCATCTTGATCTATAAAAAACAGGCCGTTTTTACCATTGTCTTTATGTTGTATTTTCATAATTTGGGGTTTTTATTTTCTGATACGTTAAATTAATTGTTTAAAAACTAAAACCAAAGCCAAAAGCGACTCTCCAGCCATCGGGACTGTTGAAAGACGTAAGCCTTGCCGTGACGATATCCAAGGTTGAAATCCACAAACCGCCTCCTGCCGATGGATGCCATTCATTTGATTTTTCACTGTCCAGCCAAACCCTTCCGTAATCAAATCCGCCTAAAATACCATATTTCATTGGCACCAAGCCGCGATTTAAAGTTCCCAATTGCCACCTTAGGTCGTTGCTGTTAAAAAAGGATGACCTTCCCAAAAAGCGTTCACTTCTAAAACCCCTTAAATCATAATCTCCGCCAAGAACTGCGCCTTGAAAAAACTCAAAACGATTGTTTGAAATTATTTTTCCTTTCAGCAAAGTTGCAAAAATGAGTGTTCCTGAAGTGTTTAATTTTTGAATGAAATTTATGGACGATTCCCCGTAGAAAAAGTTGTTATCGGCTTCATTTATATTCGATTTCCAGCCTAAACTTAAGCTAAAACGCATCCCGTTTGTGGGATTAACATCGCTGTCGTAATTTTTAAAAGTATAAGCAGTTTGAATACCCACAAAACGCTGATGGTTAAAAACATCTTGGTTTACAGCTGCCGGTTCATTGATAAAACGGCCTTCAGATTCTTCAACTTCTATGCTTTCAAACGAAGGCATAATTTTAAATAAGCTCCCGTTTTTGCCTTGCCAAAAAATACTGGGTGTAAATTCGTAAATATGCATTCTCACCCTATTGTAATTCATTCCCAATTCCTGGTCATAGTTTTTGGTTTCATTTCCATAACCAAAATAATTTACGGCAAAATTAGGACTGGTAATTCGCGCATTGAATTCCAGATTTGCGTTGTAAATGTCCAACGGAACAACAACATCATACATCAATTCAAAACCCTGTTTGGCAAAATAATAATTTGCTCCCAAACTATGCCGAACCGAAAAAGGCTTTTGCACAAAATGATACTTTGTTAAGGTTGATTTTACGCCCAATTTAATTCCGTCATCAGGATTGTACCCAATATTTGGCAGGGTGCTTAAAGTGCTTAGCGGTGCTTTTTTGGTATTGAACGTATTTAATTCATACTGATTTGACATTTTAAGCGATGGCTTTTCGCCGTCATATTTTACAATATCATGGTCGGTTTTAAAATCGTAAATTTTAATTTTGTTGCCTTGGTTTGTGGTGTAATTGTCTTCACCGTGCCCGCCAATAAGCCTAATCCGTATTTTATTGCTTTTGTCGCCTTTTACCACAAAATTATCTTGGTCATCCAATCCATAAATCCAAATTTCTTTTGTGGCATCCGAAGTAAATTTCTTTTCAAACACCAATTCGGTTTCCTCCTTTTTTTTGCGCAAATGCCTGATCAAAACAAGTTCATTTTCAATGTTTATTTCGAAATCGTCTTTTTTGTCAGTGCCCGTAATAATGGCCACTTTTTGCAATTCTTCAAAATACGTTTTTGCATAATCCCTTAATTGTGCGCTGCGTTTTTTTAAGATGTTTTTAATTTTATCTGTGGTTTGGTCCTGTATTTCAATTGGCAGTTTTGAAAACGCTTCATCTACCAATTCATCGCTCATTATTTCATTAATTTCTGATGCAGTTTGCTGCCAATCAGTTAATGTGGTATTTTTTAAAAAGAGGACGTCCAAAACAAAAGCCGTTTTGTTAATCCACCGCGGATGCGCCATTTTTTCATCAAAATTTTGCATATGCCTTAGCGGCGGCAGTTTATTGATCAACGACAGCAAAGCGCCGTCTATTTTGGCAAATGCCTGGTCGCGGTCTCGCGGAATTGGTTTGTAAATTACCTGGTGTTTGTTTTTAAAAACCGCCCATCGCCATTGGTCCGCATGCCGATCCCAATCGCCTATCAAAATATCAAACAGTCTTGCTTTTAAAAATGCCTTTTCATCAATTTGGTGTTTTTCATCTTTTCGAAGGTTTTCAAACAGTTCATCAGTTCCCACAATATCATCGGGTACACCAAAATTTTCAGCATATTTATGTTCTTTTGATGGACGTTCTTCCAGCATATACAATGCATCGCCGTAGTTCTTATTGTACTGTTTCAATGCCGGTTGTTTCGGCACATAAAACAATTGTGGCTGGGTGTGAAAAATATTCAGTTTTTTGGTGAAAGTTTCTAAAATAAAAGGCGTGAACGGATGCGCTGTTGTATAAAAATCAGCAATAAAATCCTTTGCATAGGTTTCTTCAAAATCATTTTTTACATATTGATCCTGAAACAATGTCGATTGCAAAAATCGCGTCGCATCCTTTTTGATGGCTCTTAAAACATATTCCTTTCCTTCAGGATTTTCCATCCGAAGCGACATTGATTGGGTTCCGCCACCCGAAATTTTTGACGTTAATCCTCCATAAACAGTGTCGAGCAACAAAGTGGGCACTTTTATTTTTGTTCCGTAATAATCTCTGTAATGTTGACCCCAAAGCCATTTATAAACACTGCTTTTTTTGGTGTCGGCTATAGAATAAACGGATGCTTCGGTAACTGGCGAGAAATTTTTTGGATAAACAATGGTGTCTTTTTTTGTTGAATCAAAAAGTATTTGTGAAAAAACAGGGTCGCCAAAATTGTTTTTTTCACCATAATAATTTACCGTCACTTGCTTGTTTTTATACACATCAAGAACCGCAAATCCGCGTTGTCCGGTGGTAAAACTCTTTGGCTGAACCGCCTTTGCAGGCTCACTTTTAGAACCTGAACCGCTAATGATTTGCTGAATTCCTTCGGTATAAATCCACTGTAAGTTGTGTTCATGTCCAGAAACAACGATGGTATTTGAATAATCTTTTAAAATTGTGCCAATGCGATTCCTTAATTCCTGGTATAATTTATAATGTAAATCTGCCGGACTTGCGCCGCTTTTTATCCGAAGTAAATTTATGAAGCTGCCCAAAACAGGCAATGGAATTTTTTTGACGGGATACAATTGGTGTTTTGCGCTTAAATAACCGCCGTGCGGACCGTTTGTAAACAGCGGATGATGGATGGCAATTAAGGTTAGTTTGTTTTGATTTTTATTGACCAGGCTTTTAAATTCTTCAAAAAATTGTTCCCTGGATTTAATATTGCAGCCCTTGTTTATATTCGGAATTTTATTCCAATTTTGAAGAAACCATTCACTGTCAACAACAATCACCGTAATGTCTGAAGTGAGTTCAACCGCGTCTATGCCGCACTGTTTTCCCGGAAAAAAAGATTTGTTGTCGCTTAGTTTTTCTTCCACAAAATCGGCTTGCCTTTTAAGTCCGTCAAGTCCTCTGTACCAATCATGGTTGCCGGGAATAAAAATGGTTTTTCCATCCAACGATTCACCAACTTTAAGCTGATTTAGAAGGCCAATTTCCGATTGTTCTCTCAATGGATGGCCAATTTCCGGCATTCCTTTGGGATAAATATTGTCTCCCAAAAAAATAACATCAGAAATTTCAGGGTGTAAGGCAACTTTCTTTTGCGCTTCGATAAGCAGGTTGCTGGTCGACTTGTCATGGGCGTATCCGGCATCTCCAATCAGAAAAATTTTTCTTTCAATGGTGTTTTCTGAAATGAAATCTGCACTTTCATCTGTTTTGGTTTCAGCGCCATATTGATTTTCCAAGCTTGCACAAGAGAAAAAGAACAAAACCGGGATGTATAAAATAATGAAAGATTTATGTTTAAGTAGGCCAAGTATCGCTAACATTTTATAATTTAGTGTTTTTAAAAAAACGTATATATGTATCTTTTAGAACAGGCCGAAGCCTTTATTTTTCAATTATTCAAAGATAAACTTTCTGCAACATATTCTTACCACAATTTTAATCATACGCTTAGAGTTGTGCAGGCTGCCCAAAAAATTACGGAAAGTGAAACCTTGTCAAAAGAAGAAATGAATTGGGTTTTGCTGGCTTGCTGGTTCCACGATAGCGGATATACTGTAAACCCTGAAAATCATGAGCAACACAGCGTGGAAATAGCCCGGGATTTTTTGAAAGATAAAATTACCGAAGCAGATTTAGCGCAAGTTGTTCGTCTGATTTTAGTTACAGAAGTTGATGCGGTTCCCGTTTCTTTGGATGAAAAAGTGATAAAAGATGCCGACTTTAACCATTTTGCAGATGAAAACTATTTTGAAATTTGTGAATTGTTGAGAGATGAATGGTTAAATGCAAAAGATTTGGTTTATACTGATTTGGCCTGGTTTGAAGAGAATAAAAAGTTTATGTTAACCTGTCATCGCTATTTTACAAATTTTGCCAAACAAAATTGGCAGGTTTTAAAGGAAAAGAACCTCTTTGAAATAGAAAAACAAATCAGAAAACTTAAAGCACTTAATATTGAAAACGTTGTTAAAAAGAAAAAAGATTTAAAAATTGACCGTCCGGATCGCGGTATAGAAACGATGTTTCGGGTGTCACTGAATAACCATATTCGATTGAGTGAAATTGCAGACAGCAAAGCCAACATTCTGCTTTCTGTAAATGCCATTATTATTTCAATTGCATTGTCAACATTAATCCCCAAACTTGATGCCACCTCTAATGCGCACCTTGTTTTACCAACACTTGTTATGATTTTGTTTAGCGTGGTATCCATTATTTTTGCCATAATGTCTACACGGCCAAAAGTTACCAGCGGCACTTTTACCAGAAAAGATATTGAAGATCAAAACGTGAATTTATTGTTTTTTGGCAATTTTTATAAAATGCCTTATAACGACTATTTATATGGTTTGCATAAAGTGATGGAAAGCAGGGAATTTTTGTACGATTCTTTAATTAAAGATTTATACCACTTAGGATTGGTGCTGAACAAAAAATACAAATGGCTGAGAATTACCTATACTGTTTTTATGACAGGAATTATTTTATCGGTGATTTCTTTTGTTTATGCATTCTTGAATTTAAATGCATCATAGCGCAAAAGTATTTGCAAATCTTGCTTTTTGGTAAATCAACCTATTCATTTTGAATTTCAATCCGCAATGCTTTTAGTCCGGCAACGCCTTGCAAATCCTCAACTTCAAAATACGCTATCTGGGGCTTAACCATATTTTTGTGCTGCAGGTATTTAATGTATTTTCTGTATTCAACCTCTTCGTGCTCGTGACTAAACACAATGGTTATTTTTCCTTCCTGTGTAATTCTTTCTTTTGTGTTTTTAACATATGACTTGTCAATTCTCTTTTTGATGACTTCATAGCGTGCATTGTAAGAGCCGTCTACATCAAATCTTTTTTCATCCATTCTGAATCTGATGCTTATCGGCGAACTGAAAACAAGAATTAATGAAGACATTTCAAGCGGAAAAGGCAATGTTTTATATAATTTTTGCTGTAAAATGGCCATTTCGCACATGGTTTGCAATTGCCATAATCGAAGGTTTTTTAAAAAAACTTTATCAAACTTTTGGTTTGGGGCAATTGAAGCGCCAATATATAAATTGTGCTCAACGCCATCGGTTTTAAATCGCTCATAATAATGCGGAAAAATAGCCTGTGCTTCATTTTCTCTTTGGTCGAGCAAATCTGACAATTCTTTATTCAAAATCGACAATGATGTATCAAATTTCTTTCTGTTATTGTAAAACAACCCCGATTTCTTCTCAATATTTTCCAGATATTTTTTATACAACGCCGCGCCTTCTTCATTGAAGTTTAATTGACTGATTACCGGCAGTACTTCATTTTTTAAATAACTTTGGATCTGATATTCTGAATCGGCTTTTACGGCTTGTAAAATATGGTCATGCAAATCGATTAATTCGTATTTTCTTTGCGAAACCACCAACAATTGGTTTTCGAGATTTACAGCTTCAAAAATAGCCAGCAACGATTGAATTTGCTCTTTTAAATCGAGCTGAATGGTATTGTTTCTTGATTCGGAAGATCCTTTAATGTCAATTTGCCCGTACAAAGGATAAACCTCATTAAATACAATTTCCTCCAATGGCTGTTTGGTGTTGGTGTCTCTAATCTGAACCAAATATTCTTGGGCCGAATTTTTAAATTTCCAATAAACACTTGGATGAATTGCAGTATATTCCTTTTGAATAACGGCATCTATTTTATTTTGCCATTCGTTTTGATATCGGTCAATGGTATCAACAATAAAAGGCATAATCATATCCACTTTATGTGCATTGATGCTGTTTAAAGCAAAAGGAACTGATGACCCCAATTCAATGATTCCCAATATTTTACCCTCTTTTACAACAGGCGCCAAAATAACACTTTTGATGTTTTGTTTCAGTAAATGACCGGCCATTTTTTCAAATTCCGCGTCTTGGCTCATATAAGCTACATCAGCAATGCTGAAATAGCTTTTATCCTTCATTATTTTTTCGAAAGAACTTCCGCAGAGCGCATTTTTACAATCCATATTGGGCTGATCCAACAAAAGAAAACTGTTGAAATCTTTCTTGCTAAGCTCAATATTAAATCGGCCATCTTCTATTTGATAAGGCGTAAAACCAATTCTGATATCTTTAACTTTAAAAATGGACTGAAAAACCTGTTCCATATTAACATTAAAAGATTTTTCAATATGATGGGTTTTAAGCAGATTGCTTTTTAGATTGGAAATTGCATTTTCTGTAGTTGCATCAAACAAAACAAAAATGCCAAATCCCTTTAAAATCCAGCTATTCAGCGGGAATTTTTCCTTCCAAAGATCTAAGTCATCATAATTGTTCAGTAAATTTTCAATGTCGGCATTTGAAAGAATTTTAGCATTTTTTGTAGGTATAATTTCTACAAAATCGGCATTGTATAAAATTCTGTAATGGCGCAATATTCCATCGGCATCAGGAATATCATAAAATAGTGGTCGAACAAAATCTAATTTTTGATTGTAATAAGCATTCAGGATCAAGCAGCAAGTCATAACATAAAAGTTATGATCGTTGAAATCGCGAATGTTAAGATCAAAATCTGTCCCGGCTTCCTTCATAATTTTCTCAAGCCTTTCCGTTTTATTGAAAACAAAACTGCTAAAAGGTACGGTTGCCGCTTTAATCTCATTATTGGTTAAAGCCGATGGAAATAAATCGGCCAAAAGCAATCTGATAATTTCTTTATTTTTTTCTAAATCGTCTATAGACTTTAGTCCATCTCTTAATTCAGGCGCTTTTTCAACAAGCTGAAGCAATGATGTTGCATATTGCACCCTAAAATCATCAAGATCGTTTTTAGCTATGAATTCTAAATTTTCAATCACTTTATGAAATGAAATATTGATTTCTAAAGGACTATTTTGAAATTGATTAAAACCCATTAATTATTTTTTTTTCAAAATTACAAAATATGAAAGTTTTTTCCGTTGTCAATGCATCTTATGTTACAAAACTTTTCACAGCGCAATTGGTAAATCACATAATATTGTAGCTTTGTAAATTTCAAAACAGTGTCTATGCTCAGTAAACAATTGATGTTTTTATTCTTATTCCTATTGCCAAATTTAATTTGTGCACAAGACACCTTATTGGTCGTTGAACCCGACACAAAATGGTCTCAAGCCAAAAATGACGGCAAGTTAATTTTTAACAGCATTCTTCATGTTTATTCCAGGCCAGCGCATTGGAAAGGTGACGACTGGCTGACTTTTGGCGCCATTACCGTTGCCACAGGGGTAACGCATTTATATGAAGATCAGGTTAATACTTATTTTGTTGCGCAAGGTAAAAGCATTCCAACCAGTTTAAAAGAATTTGGATTTTATTTTGGAAAACCGCTTACCAATTATGGATTGACGGGCAGTGTTTATGCTTTGGGCCTGATTACGGACAATGATAAAATTCGTCACACCGGAATTTTACTGATTTCATCGGCATCGGCCGCAGGAATAATCCAATCGGTAAGCAAAACCTTGGTTGGAAGAGCAAGACCCAGTGCCGGTGAAGGCAAATTGTCATTTCATCCAATAAGCAATGAACCCGCTTATCACTCTTTTCCCTCAGGCCACGCTATTTTGTCTTTTACAACAGCTTATGCCATTGGGAAACAAATTAACAATCCATACCTCAAATATGCCATTTACGGAGTGGGGATGATTACGCCTGTTTCACGTTTATGGACTGGTGCCCATTGGCTTACCGATGTTGGATTGGGTGTTGCAATTAGTGTGGTGGTGGTTGACAGCATTGATAAATACCTGAAAAAGGAATATTTAAAAGAAGGACCGCTCCAAGAAAAAGCAATTAAATGGCAATTTAAAGCCGGCTATAATCAAGTAGGAATTGTTGGGCAATTTTAAGATTCTTTGGCTTACTTGTCCCAACAATTCAAACTTAATCAGTAAATATCAATCTCATATAACCTCCTTTAATTTTCCTCAAAATAAAAAATAGCTTCAATGGGCAATTTAAAGAGTTTTGAAATTCGGAAAGCCGTTGGCAAACTGGGATCAAATTTTTCTTTTTCAATGGCGTTGATAGTTTGTCGTGATACGCCAATCATTTCAGCCAAATCTTCCTGGGTGAAATTGTTTTCAGCCCGCAGCACTTTTAACCTGTTTTTCATGCGTATCTTTTTGAATTAACAAGGACACATACCAAATATGTTACACCAATAAATAACACCAAGTGGCTTATTTCTGCTGTAAAAGCAATGAGTTTGGTGCTGTCGAGCAAAGAAAAAGACAAGCCTACAACTACCGCCAATCCCAATGTTAAAGCCAAAGATTCCAAATGAATTTTGCGTTCAAGCTCGTCGAAATTATTGTATAAGTTTCTGTTTGCGATGATCATTAAAATACCATTTGCAAAGTTTACCGAAACTGCCAAAGCCGTTAAAACAGTGTGGTCATCCCAAATGTATTTTGGCCCAAAGGAAGCAATTGCCATGGTAGCCACCCAACTCCACGTCCACGCGGCCAGTTGGTAAAGATTTTTTTTTCGTGCTGTTTTCATCATAATGTAATTAATAGTTGACTTAATGTAATGTTTACTTTACAAAAGTAAAAAATTAAATTGAAATGTCAAGTCTTATTTACAAAAATAATTCAAAAAAAATGCCTTTCAATTGCTTTAGGCAATTTTACCCCCCTCATTTTTGTAAAATTTGCAATCAGCCTTCACTTTTTTTTGATGATTATTCACAAAATAGTAGATTAAATTTAAACTAAAACAATTTCGTATTGTTATATTATTACAAATCTTCAAACATCTCATCATTATTGTTAAAAATTGTTTTTACTGATTTTTATCATAGAAAAATTCTACATATAATTTATCTTTATGCAATAAATAAATTAAATTAATGAATATATCATAAAATAACACTCTGTTATGATTTAATTTTTATGATATTCATTTTTTTCAATTTTTATAAAAATGCCAAAAAATGAAATTTATCACTCAAAAATATGTGATTCCTGATGTTGCCATGGAGTCCTTTATTGATGAAAATGAAATTTGGGATTTTATAAACAATACCGAATCTACAATAGAAGATGTACAAAAAGTAATTGCAAAATCATTATCAAAACAGCGATTGAATTTATCTGAAGTGGCCATTTTGGTAAATGCCACAGATATTGATTCTGTTGAAGCAATTAAAGAAGGTGCCAGAACGCTTAAAAAAAATGTTTACGGAAATAGAATAGTGCTTTTTGCTCCATTATACATTGGAAATGAATGCCAAAATAATTGTTCGTATTGCGGGTTTAGGACCTCCAATAAAAACGCGGTAAGAAAAACATTAAATGATCAGGAAATCATTAGTGAAATTGAAGCGTTGGAAGAAAATGGACAAAAAAGATTGGTTTTGGTTTATGGCGAACATAAAAATTACAGTCCGGAATATATTGCCGGCACTGTAAAACTTGCCTATAGTGTTAAAAAAGGAAATGGGGAAATTAGAAGGGTGAACATAAATGCCGCCCCTATGGAAATAGAAGGCTTTAAAACCGTAAAAGATGCGGGCATAGGAACCTTTCAAATATTTCAAGAAACCTACCATCCTGATGCCTATAAAAAATACCATCTTGGCGGCAAAAAAGCTAATTTTGAAAACAGATTAACTGCTTTAGACCGAGCTCAAGAGGCCGGTTTAGATGATGTTGGTATCGGAGTCCTTTTTGGTTTATATGATTGGCGATACGAGGTTTTGGCGCTAGTGCGACATACCAATCACCTTGAAGCCTGCTATAATGTTGGGCCTCACTCTATTTCATTTCCAAGAATCAAGGAATCATCGAGTTTAGATTTAGATACACGTTATTTTGTTTCAGATGAAGATTTTACAAAACTGATCGCTATTTTAAGATTGGCAGTTCCTTACACCGGAATGATCCTTACAGCCAGAGAACCCGCAGCACTTAGAAATGAAATCATACAATACGGCGTTTCTCAAATTGATGGCGGAACCAAAATTGAATTAGGATCATATTCAAACATCTTAAACAATACCCAAAATCTTAACAAAGAGCAGTTTAAAGTAAATGATGAACGATCATTAAGTGAAATTGTCAACGAATTACTGGAGACGGAAATGATTCCTTCTTTTTGCACCGCTTGTTACAGGGTTGGCCGTACCGGAGAGCATTTTATGGAATTCTCTGTTCCCGGATTTATCAAGAAATTTTGTACTCCGAATGCCATTTTAACGCTTGTGGAATATCTTATTGATTATGCCGATGAAGAAACTTCCGAAAAAGGGTGGAAAGTAATTCAGAAAAATATTGACCAGATTGACAATGAAAAATTAAAAAAATCATTGATTGAACGAATTGAACGCGTAAAAAAAGGAGAACGTGATTTGAATTATTAGCAATAGCATATAACAGCAAGTTTAAGTTTGGTAACCAAAAGCCAAAAAATGAGTAAAGGCAAAGACCATAAACCACACATCGGAATCTACGGAAGACGTAACGTAGGTAAAAGTTCCTTTATCAATGCTTTAACAGGTGTTGAGGCAGCTATTGTTTCAGAAATTGCCGGCACCACCACTGATCCTGTAAAAAAATCAATAGAAATTTTCGGAATTGGACCAGCAATCTTAATAGATACCGCAGGAATAGATGATTCGGGCGAATTAGGCGAAAAAAGAATTGAAAAAACTTTAGCATCAATCACACATATTGACGCGGCTATTTTACTGATTTCCAACAATACTTTCGGTGCTTTTGAACACCAATTAATCAAGGAATTCGATCGCTATGAAATCGACTATTTAATCGTCCATAACAAAGAAGACCTGGAAGAATTATCCGAAGAAACTTCAATGCAAATTAAATCCTTTACCAGTGCGCCAGTGGAAGTTTGCAGTGCAGTGAAATCTATAAATATTGCTGAAGTCATCGCATTATTGAAAATAACGATTCCGCAAACTTCCTACCAAAAGTCGACTTTATTGGGAGATATTATCCGCAAAAATGACATTGTAATGCTTATAACGCCCATAGATTCTGAAGCTCCTGACGGTAGAATGATATTGCCGCAGGCAATGGCAATACGCGATGTGCTGGACAATCATGCGGTTAGCATTGTGCTTAAAGAAACCGAAGTGGAAACATTTTTTAAAAAAACAAATCTGAAACCAGACCTTGTAATTACCGACAGCCAGGCATTTAAATTTGTGGCCAAAATCATTCCAAGAGAAATTCCGTTAACTGGTTTTAGCGTGATATATGCACACATGCGTGGGCCGTTTGAAGCTTATATAAACGGCGTAAAAAAATTATCAGCTTTAGAAAATGGCGATAGAATTCTCATTTTAGAATCGTGCACACATCAAGTTAGTTGTGAAGATATCGGTCGGTTTAAAATTCCGGACTGGATTCGAAAATTTAGCGGCAAAGAATTAGAATTTGATGTAGCTGCAGGACTGTCAGAAATTAAAAAACCAATTACTGCGTATCAATTAGTGATACAATGCGGCGGCTGCATGATTACCAAAAAACAATTAATAAACAGATTGAAACCCGCATTGGATGCACATATCCCTGTTACAAATTACGGACTGGCAATAGCTTACATGAACGGAATTTTAGACAGGGCCATAGAACCTTTTATACATAAAAAACAAATTGTTGTGTAATTTTAAAGATATCATAAACAAGAAGGTACTTGAAAAACAAGACCTTATCACTATGCTCAATGCTGAAGGTGATGATAAAGTATTGTTGTTTAAAAAATCAAGGGAAATTACCGATAGTGCCATTGGCAATAAAGTTCATTTAAGAGGTTTAATTGAATATTCGAATGTGTGCGTAAAGGATTGCTTGTATTGCGGAATCAGAAAATCGAACAGAAAACAAGAACGTTATACGCTTTTAGACGATGAAGTGACTCAATGCGCCCAATATGCTTTAGACAACAATTATGGCAGTATTGTAATTCAGGCAGGAGAACGAACGGATGCTGTTTTCATTGCAAAAATTACCGGTTTGCTAAAAGAAATACATAAAATCAGCAAAGGGGCATTAGGCATCACACTGTCATTGGGAGAACAATCTCCTGATACCTACAAAGCGTGGTTTGATGCCGGAGCACATCGTTATTTGCTGCGGATAGAATCTTCAACCAAACAACTTTACAACACCATTCACCCCAATAATGCGCTGCATGATTTTGATAATAGAATGGCTTCGTTACACAATATCAGAAAAGCAGGTTTCCAATTAGGGACAGGCGTTATGATCGGTTTACCTCATCAATCCATGGAAAATTTAGCCGATGATTTATTGTTTTTTCAAGCATTGGATGTAGATATGGTTGGTATGGGACCGTATATAGAACATTCAGACACACCTCTTTTTGAAGCTGGTCATTTATTAAAAACCAAACAAGAACGTTTGAATTTGGCTTTCAAAATGATTGCCACTTTACGAATTTTGATGAAAGACATCAATATTGCAGCAGCAACTGCTTTACAGGCTATTGACCCTATGGGAAGGGAAAAAGCGATAAAATATGGGGCAAATATCCTCATGCCAAATATAACCACCGGGAATTTTAGAAATAATTACAAATTATATGATGGCAAGCCCTGTACCGATGAAAATCCGGCAGATTGTAATGCGTGTATTGATGTACGCATGGGTATGATAGGAAGCAGCGTTGGATATCATGAATGGGGTGATTCAAAACATTTTAAAAAGAAGCAAACTAAAAATAATATAGTATGGGAACCATAAAATCCGTAGCTGATTTAAAGAACCTCCGATCTTCAATTCAGGAAGCAAATCAAAAAGCCATTGTTGAAAATAATAATGAAAAGCTCATTGAGATCAATGTGGCAATGGCTACTTGCGGAATAGCGTCGGGAGCAAAAGAAATCATGGAGTTCTTAATTCAAGAATTGCCTAAAAGAAACATTGTTGCAAAAATTAAAAAAACAGGGTGCATGGGATATTGTTATGCAGAACCTACACTTGAAATTACAATACCCAATGAAAAACCAATGGTTTTTGGGTATGTGGATATTAAAAGAGCCGATGAAATCATCGAGAAATTTATCAAAAAAGGCGAATTGGTTGATGGAGTAATTCCGATTAACTACGAATTGGCCACCTAGTCAATTAGATTTTCACAAACGCTAAACAGTTACAAAATGAGTATCAAGTACAGAAAAAATTTGTTGATATGCAGCGGCAGCTCATGCCATGATGCATCAAATTTTGATTTAATGGATTTTATTAATGTCAAATTGAAAGAGTATGGGCTTGATGATGACATTCAAGTTGTGCAATCGGTTTGTTTTAACAAATGCTCTATTGGCCCAAACATGATTGTTTATCCTGACAATGTTGAGTATTCAACCATCACAAAATCCGATATAGATGATATTATTATTGAGCACCTGCTCAATGGCAGAATTGTGGAAAGATTGGTATATAATGATGTCAATATTATTAGCGGAACCCATAAAAAACAATATCGAATCGCATTGCGCAACTGCGGATTTATAGATCCTGAAGCCATTGAAGATTATATTGAAAAAGATGGATATGATGCGTTGGCAAAATGTCTCACAACATTTACACCCGAAGAAGTTACCCAACAAATCATCAAAAGTGGCTTAAGAGGCAGGGGCGGCGGAGGTTTTCCAACAGGTGTTAAGTGGGATATCACCAGTAAAAGTGTTGCCGAACAAAAATATGTGGTTTGTAATGCCGATGAAGGAGACCCGGGTGCATTTATGGATCGGTCAATTTTAGAGGGAGATCCACATTCTGTGATAGAGGCTATGGCAATTTGTGGATACTGCATTGGCGCCAATAAGGGAATTGTTTATATCAGGGCCGAATATCCGTTAGCTATTAAGCGATTGAAAATTGCTTTGGATCAAGCTAAGGAATATGGATTGTTAGGTTCTCAAATTTTTGGCACTGATTTTAATTTTACCATCGATATAAAATACGGTGCTGGTGCTTTTGTGTGCGGGGAAGAAACGGCCTTAATCCATTCTATGGAAGGACTCCGGGGCGAACCTACCTTAAAACCGCCTTTCCCTAGTGTTTCTGGTTATTTAAAATATCCAACCAATGTAAACAATGTTGAAACTTTTGCCAATATTCCGGCAATTATCAACAAAGGAGCTGATTGGTTTGCAAGCATTGGAACAGAGAAATCTAAAGGAACCAAAGTGTTTGCTTTAGCTGGAAAAATTAACAATGTCGGACTTATAGAAGTTCCAATGGGAACAACCTTAAGAGAAGTTATTTATGATATTGGAGGCGGAATTGTTGATGGCAAAAAATTTAAAGCAGTGCAAACCGGGGGTCCGTCGGGAGGCTGTTTAACCGAAAAAGATTTAGACTTACCCATCGATTTTGATTCGCTTACGGCGGCTGGCTCTATGATGGGATCTGGCGGCATGATTGTGATGGATGAAGATGATTGCATGGTTGCCATGGCTAAATTTTACTTGGAGTTTACCGTAGAAGAATCGTGCGGTAAATGTGTTCCCTGCAGAATCGGAAACAAACGGCTGCATGAGATGCTTACTAAGTTATGCGATGGTTACGGAACGCCAGAAGATTTAGATTTATTGCGCAATTTAAGTGTGGTGGTAAAAGACACTTCATTGTGTGGTTTGGGTCAAACATCTCCAAATCCTATTCTTTCTACCATGGCAAATTTTTATGATGAATACCATGCGCACGTGGTAGACCACAAATGTCCAAGTGGCCAATGTACATCATTCCTGAAATATTATATTGATGAAGAAAACTGTATAGGATGTTTGGTTTGCGCAAGAAACTGCCCTGTAAATGCCATTTTTGGAGAGAAAAAGAAATTACACATTATCAATCATGAAATATGTATTAAATGTGGAATATGTATGGAGAGGTGCAAGTTTGATGCAATTTACATAAAATAAATTTTAAAAAAGAACGTATTATGGATACGATAAATATAAAAATCGATAATAAAAATTTTCAAGTTGCCGAAGGCACAACCATTTTGGAAGCCGCTAAAAGTGTGGGCGTAAATATTCCAACATTGTGTTATATGCACTTACATCATTTAAACACTACCCATAAACCAACGGGTTGCCGCATGTGTGTGGTTGAGGTTGCAGGACGCAAAAATCTGGTTCCTGCCTGTGCCACAGAATGTTTGCCCGGAATGGAAATAAAAAACCAATCTATAAGGGTATTAAACAGCAGAAAAACAGTCTTGGAACTTATTCTAAGTGACCATCCAACCGACTGTTTAATTTGTGCCAAAAATGGAGATTGCGACCTTCAAAGCATGGCCCAAGAAATGGGTATCAGACATTTACATTACCAAGGGGAACAATCACATTATATCAAAGACAGATCTCCCGCAATAAAGAGAGACATGGATAAATGTATAGGCTGCGGAAGGTGTTTAACCATGTGCAATGATGTACAAACGGTTGGAGCGCTCTCAGCAATTAACAGAGGATTTATGTCGGTAGTTGCACCAGCGTTTCAAATGAATTTAGAAGAAAGTGTGTGTACCTATTGTGGACAATGTGTAGCTGTTTGTCCTACCGCTGCTTTAACGGAAATAGACCACACTAAAACTGTTATTAGACATTTAGCAGATCCTTCTAAAACCGTTATCGTTCAAACCGCACCGGCTGTCAGGGTTGCTTTAGGAGAAGAATTTGGCTATGATCCGGGAACTATAGTAACAGGTAAAATGACCGCTGCTCTTAAAGATTTAGGGTTTGATTATGTTTTTGACACTGATTTTGCTGCCGACTTAACCATTATGGAAGAAGCAACAGAACTTCTCGACAGGTTAACAAGACATTTAAATGGAGATACTACTGTAAAATTACCATTATTAACCTCTTGCTGTCCGGGATGGGTTAGTTTCTTTGAGCATCATTTCCCTGATATGAAAGACATACCATCTACTGCCCGCTCACCGCAACAAATGTTTGGTTCAATAGCTAAAACTTATTTAGCTGATAAGTTAGGGATCAAACGTAAAGATATGATTGTGGTTTCTATAATGCCTTGTTTGGCAAAAAAATATGAATGCAGCAGGGATGAATTTGCCACTGACGGAAACCCTGATGTAGATTTTGTGTTATCAACCAGAGAGCTGGCGCGACTTATAAAACAAGCGGGCATCGATTTTAAAAGTTTAGAACATGCAGATTTCGACAAGCCTATGGGAGAGTCATCCGGAGCAGCCGTAATATTCGGATCAACCGGTGGTGTTATAGAGGCAGCCGTTAGAACTGCCTACGAAGTATTCACCAATCAAAAACTTCATAAAGTAGATTTTGAACAATTAAGAGGCATGGATTGGATACGAGAATCTACTATTGATTTTAACGGAACGCCCATTAAAATTGGCATTGCCCACGGATTGGGAAATGCCCGTAAATTGCTGGAAGAAATTAGAGAAGGAAAATCACTGTATCATGCAATAGAGATTATGGCTTGTCCGGGCGGTTGTATAGGCGGTGGCGGTCAGCCGTTACTTCATGGGGATTCCAATATTTTGTTAGCCAGACAAAAAGCAATATATGCTGAAGATAAAGGAAAAATGATTAGAAAATCACATGAAAATCCTTCAGTTAAAAAGCTTTACGAGGAGTTTTTAGGAAGCCCAATGAGTAAAAAAGCCCATGAGTTGCTGCACACGCAATATTTTGATAAAAGCAACCCCATGAAAATTACTAAGGATTAATTTATTATTCAATAATTTAAAAATATCAGCGATGATGACAATCTGCGAAAATAATGTCGCCAAAATAGAAATAATTTGCAAAGAGTTTAATTATGATAAGGGTGAATTGATCAATGTGCTTCATAAAACGCAAACCACCTTTGGTTATTTACCCGAAGAAGTTCAGCAAATTGTTGCACAAAACCTCAACACCTCATTGGCCCATGTATATGGAGTGGTGTCATTTTACTCATTTTTTACAATGACTCCAAAGGGCAAATTCCCTATTAATATATGCACCGGTACCGCATGTTATGTTAGAGGGGCTGAAAAAGTGCTTAACGAATTTAAAACATTGTTAAAAATAAAGGTGGGAGAAACAACCAAAGACGACAAGTTTTCTTTGAGCAATTTAAGATGTGTTGGAGCGTGTGGATTAGCACCCGTGGTTTTGGTGGGAGAAAAAGTCTACGGACGGGTTACGCTCGATGGTGTACAAAAAATACTTGATGATTATAATGAATCATAAAAATGGGCTAAATTCTATAAACAACAGCAATCTTATTACTGTTTTTTGGGGATTATCAAGGGTTGCTCCTTTCATTCCAAATATGGCTCAATGATTTCCTGTGAAAATAATAGGGCAGTGATTAACTAAAATTAAAAAAGCGTTACAATTACTTGTAACGCTTTTTTGCTCCGCCTCTTATTAAAAGTTGTAAGCAACCTTTTGTGTTTTACGGTTAATAGATGTCACGGATTAAATCTATGATATCTGAATTTTAATGTTTAAACAGTTTATAAAATACTACCGTAAAAAAATTAAGCCAGATCATAACGATCCAGGTTCATCACTTTGGTCCAGGCAGCTACAAAATCATGAACAAATTTCTCTTTGTTGTCATCTTGTGCATAAACTTCCGCATAAGCTCTCAAAATGGAATTTGAACCAAAAACCAAGTCAACACGTGTGGCTGTCCATTTGGTTGCTCCTGATTTTCTGTCCACTATATTGTAAAGATTGTTGGCAACAGGTTTCCACGAGTAATTCATGTCCGTAATATTCACAAAGAAATCATTGCTTAATGTGCCTTCATTTTGCGTGAATACGCCGTGTTTGGAGCCTCCGTAATTGGCACCTAAAACGCGCATTCCGCCAATTAAAACAGTCATTTCCGGAGCTGTTAGCCCCATCAATTGTGTTCGGTCAAGCATCAGTTCTTCAGGTTTCACTTCATAGTCCTTTTTCACCCAGTTTCTATAAGCATCATGCAATGGTTCAAGATCTGCAAATGAATCAGCATCGGTCATTTCATTTGTGGCGTCACCTCGTCCTGCGCTAAAAGGTACTTTTATGTTTACGCCCGCAGCATGAGCTGCTTTTTCAACCGCAGCAGATCCTCCCAATACAATCAAATCGGCGATACTTACTTTTTTATGCAAGCTGGATTGAATTTCAGTAAGCTTATTCAATACTTTTTGTAAACGCTCAGGCTCATTTCCAGCCCAGTCTTTTTGTGGTGCCAAGCGAATTCTGGCTCCGTTTGCTCCGCCTCTGTAATCTGATCCTCTAAACGTTCTTGCGCTGTCCCAAGCAGTATTGATAAGTTCTGTTCTGGACAATCCGCTGTTTAATAAGGTTTGTTTCAAATCGGCAATTTCCGATTCGGTTAAAGTATAATCAACTGCAGGCACAGGATCTTGCCAGATTAAATCTTCTTGAGGTGCATCGGGACCTAAATAACGTGTTTTAGGGCCAAGGTCGCGGTGGGTCAATTTAAACCAGGCTCTGGCAAAAACTTTTGTAAAATATTCTTGATCTTTGTGAAAACGCTCTGAAATTTTACGGTACTCAGGATCCATTTTCAAGGCCATATCAGCATCGGTCATAATTGGGTTACGGCGAACGTTTGGAATGTGGGCATCAAAAGGTTTGTCTTCTTCCGCAATATTAATAGGCTCATATTGCCATGCGCCTGCCGGACTTTTCTTTAATTCCCAATCATATTTGAACAATAAATTAAAATACTCATTGTCCCATCGGGTAGGATTTGTGGTCCATGAACCTTCAAGTCCGCTTGAAACAGTATCTTCGGCATTACCTTTCCCTTTAGGATTCAACCATCCAAAACCTTGATCTTCTAAATTTGCGCCCTCGGGGCTTTGACCTAAAATTGTAGCATCACCATTACCGTGACATTTACCTACCGTATGTCCGCCGGCTGTAAGCGCCACCGTTTCCTCATCATTCATCGCCATACGCTTAAAAGTAGTACGCACATCTTGGGCGGTTCTCAAAGGGTTGGGAATACCGTCCACACCTTCCGGATTTACATAGATAAGTCCCATTTGAACTGCAGCCAAAGGATTTTCTAAAGTCTCACGATTTTCGTCACTATCATAACGATTTTTAGTTGCTGCCAGCCATTCTTTTTCTGATCCCCAATAAATATCTTTTTCGGGATGCCAAATGTCTTCACGTCCTCCCGCAAATCCGAATGTTTTTAATCCCATCGACTCATAGGCCATATTACCGGCTAAAATGAATAAATCGGCCCACGAAAGTTTGTTGCCGTATTTTTTCTTGATTGGCCATAACAGCCTGCGTGATTTGTCGAGGTTCACATTATCGGGCCAGCTGTTCAGCGGTGCAAAACGCTGATTTCCGGTATTGCTTCCACCGCGGCCATCTGAAATTCTGTAGGTTCCCGCAACGTGCCAGGCCATACGCACCATCAAGCCGCCATAGTGTCCCCAATCTGCAGGCCACCAGTCCTGGCTGTCAGTCATTAACGCTTTTAAATCCTTTTTTACGGCCTCTAAATCGAGCTTTTTGAATTCTTCAACATAGTTAAAATCGGCTCCCAAAGGATTTGTTTTGGTGTCATGTTGGTGTAAGATGTCTAAGTTGAGTGCTTTTGGCCACCAATCCATTACCGTGTTGCTTACCTCAGTATTGGCTCCGTGTACAAACGGGCACTTACCGCCTCCTTGAGTTGCTTTGCTATTTTCCATATTTTCGATGTTTTAAAATTTCTATTTACACAAATTAACATATTTGAAATGAACTTTTTATATAAATTTAAACTATAAAATCTATAGAATTATAAAATAAACTTATAATCATCACAGCGATATATTTCCATTTAGCGAAGTCAAAAAGATACAATTTACCAATAAACAAGATCATCGGTTTTTAACAAGATCCATTATATGCGCTAAGAAATGGCCAAATCTGTGAGAAATCCCCAAATATTCAACTCATAAATTTAAGTAATATTTTGGGAATTAAGTACAAAAATTTATAAAAAACAGTTGTAACTCTTCAAAAAAGCAGCTTTAGAAAGCGATTAACAATTCACACCAAATTTACATTTAACCGCAAAGCAAAATGAATTTTGAATGATGAATGATGGATTCTAAATTATCATATTACAATTTTTAATTATTAATTGAAGCTACGTTAGGGATTGCGCGACCTGTTTGAGCACATTTTTAGTTGTTTTTCACAACTAAAAAATGCGAGTAGCAAAAGCCCGACCCGCCAGCTGGCGGGGAACGCCCAATTATTTAAAATTAAAAAGCAGCGGAAAAAGGAAGGTTACCAAGGCGGTCCAAATGCCATAAATAGGGATAAATAAGGCGATTATATTTTCAACTTTTTGCACTTCGGATTTTCCTCTCAGAATCAAAAATAATTTATGGGCCACTAAAATAAGGTTGATGAATATCAGCAAATTTGCGCCTAAAACTGCGATTCTATTTGGCGTTACTCCAAATTCAACAAGGCGGAATGCGATGGCCGAAAGTGCCAAACCATTTAAAATAATGGTGAGTGCGGAAAGTCCGAATAAAAATAACAGGTTCCATTTTTCATTGGCGTTTTTAGTTGCGGCTGTCACTGAAAAAAGAATAATGGCCATTACGCCAATTAACAATGCATTAAATATTATCAAAAAATTTCGGTCGTTGTAGATGTTTTTCCCTGTGTAAATGATGGCGGACAGAAAAATCAAAAGCATTACAAAAACAATGGGCGTGAATATTCTTGCGATTACAGGGGAAATTTTATTCACCAATTGCGGATTGTTCCGAACCAGATAGGTGGCCAAAATAGGGATTGCAGGCGCTCCCCAAACCGCAATATGCTTCGCGAAAAAATCTTCAATTTTGAGACCGATCAATTCGAATAATCCAATGGTAATTCCGGTAAATAAAATACCCGAAAGCACCATAACGGCCGTCATTACCACAAAATCGCCATTGAATCGGAGGAAATCAATTTTCTTTTGGCTGTCGTTTACATGACCGCCAACAAAAGTATAGCCCACTAAAGTCCATAAAAATATAGGCAAATGAATGCAGGCCAAAATAATGGAATCACTTTTATCGTTATCGGGCAAAAAATTAATGTAGAATACCGACAACAAAATTGCGAGGAGCGGAAACAACAATTTATTGATTCCGAGATTTTGTTTATACGCAAAATAGGCTGTTAGCATAGGAAATACAATAAATCCAATATTGCGCGGGAAAAAGAAACCCTCATCAATGCTAAAAAATTGCGGAATTTGCGCAATAAGTCCGGCGATAAATATCATAGCGCCCACAAAAATTAGATCTTTTTTGTGTCCCCAAAAAATTTCTTCCTGCGGATAATTGAGTCTTTCGTTCCAAATTTGTGCGGTTGAATTATCATTTATTTCTGGATAAATCGTGTTGAAAACCCTTTGGAAATCCGTTTTATTTTTACGGTACAATTTTTCAAGCTGTTTTGGATTGTCAATATTTTGAATGATTTCTGCTTTCAAACTGCCAAATTCATCCCACAAATGGGTTTCGGTTGTTGTTACCATAGTCAATTGGTTTTAGAAGTTTTTTGTTGTTAAAGTCGATTTTAATTAATTTAACTTGACAGGTTAATTAGCCGTTCAAGCGCATCAAGATGTTCGCTGAAGGCTTTTTTTCCAGCAATTGTTACGCTGTATGAAGTGTTTGGTTTTTTTCCGATAAATTGTTTTTTTATGTCGATATATTTTAATTTTTCCAAAGCATTTAAATGACTCGCCAAATTGCCGTCGGTAATATTCAACTGCTCTTTAAGCGTGGCAAAATCGGCAAAGTCATTCACCAGAAGAATTGACATAATGCCCAATCGCACCCTGCTTTCAAATGCTTTATTTAAATCGTTGATATAGTTTTTCACCGCTCGTGTTTAAAGTAAATTTTTATGCCGTAAACCAAGTGCAGCACCCCAAATCCAAATGCCCAAAAAAGCAATCCGTACTCTATGAAAATTGAAGCCACAAGGCCCACAACCACTTCAAGAATTCCTAAATAACGGATGTCAATTATGGTGTACTTACTTGCATTTATCATAGCCAATCCGTAAAAAATTAAGGTGGCCGGAGCCATTAAAGCAACATAACCGTGATACCATAAAATGAGGCAAAAAATGCCGCCTGCCGCCAGCGGAATCATCATATTGATCAAAAGTCGGGATGCAGTGGCGTCCCAAACAGGCAAACCGCGTTTTTTGGCGTTTCTGACAGCAAAAAAAACAGCCGTAAAAAGTGACACTGCCAAAACCACCATAAAATCGGCAAACAGAAATGCATAAGCAGCAGATTCTTGCGCTAAAGTTTGTCCGACAGCAAATTGATAATATCCCGGTTCGCTAAAATCAAGACCAAGGAATAGGTAAGCCGCTGCAACACCCATTATTGCAACTACACCAACAATGATTCCCGCTATGCCGCTAAGGGATAAAAACCTAGAGGAACGCTCCATTAAATTGCGTATTTCCCTCAGTTCATTTAACTGATCTTGTTTTTTGTCCATGTATCTAATTTTTAAAAGTACTTTGAAATACAAAGTAACAAATAAATAAAATACCTTCCAAATAAATTTCGATTAATTTTATTCCTTGAATTTTATGGATGTTTGGATAAATTTATCGAAATAAATTTTCAGCAAAAAAAATCCACCTAAAGCCTTCCGGATATATGTGGATTTTTAAATTTTAGCCGCCTCAAAAGTTATCATAAAAACCCTAAATGCAACTTATGAAACAAACGCAGAAAACAAATTACCGATCATTTAATGAAAATCGGTTCAAGTACCAAATTGCTATTTTTAATGCTGAGTTTTAACCTGAATGAGTTCTAAACCCTGGTTGATTCCTTTTTCGATAGCTGGCACGCCACGATCCATCCAAACTGGTTTTAAATCACCTTTTAAATAATAATCAAAAAACTGCGCCATTCTGATATTGAAATCTTTGCGATTTTGATATTTTACCGGCCAGTGCGGCTCCTCATTATAATTTAAAAACCAAGAAGGTTTCCCCAACCTTCGCAAAGCGGTAAAAAGTTCAATTCCCTGATACCACGGCACATGGCCATCGGCATCATTGTGCATAATTAACAATGGGGTATTTATTTTATCTATATTAAAAATGGGTGAATTTTCAGTATAACGGGCTGGATATTCCCAAGGAGTTCCGCCAATTCTGCTTTGTGTATGCTCGTACTGAAACTGTCGGCTTAAACCAGTCCACCAACGAATTCCACCATAAGCACTTATCATGTTTGCAACAGGCGCACCAGATTCCGCAGCCTTAAAAATATTGGTTTTTGTAACCAGATAAGCAATTTGATATCCGCCCCAGCTATGGCCTTGCACACCAATATTATCTTTGTCTATAAATCCTTTTTCTATCAAAGAAGTGACTCCGGGAATAACACAATTAAAAGCGCTCTCGCCAGGATAACCAATACGATACTGAATATCTGGGTTAAAAATTACATAACCGCGGCTTGCGTAAAAGCTATAATTAATGGAAGACCGCCCGTAAGCAGGCGCTCTGTGGTTATTCAAATCATCCGAACTTTTTTCATAAAAATTAACCAATAGCGGGTATTTTTTATTTGGATCAAAATTTTCGGGCTTAATCAGCATTCCGGTAAGTTCAATACCATCTAAGGAAATCCAATTTATCAGCTCGGCAGTTCCCCAATTATAGTCGCTTTGCTGCGGATTTGCATTGCTTATTACAACAGGTTTTTTAAAATTTAAATCGGAATAAAGGATGTTTGGAAATTCCGTAAAAGATTCTCGGGTAAAAATTACTTTTTCACTATCTCTTGCTTTTACGGGCGTTGAATAACTGTAAGGTTCCATAATAAGCTGTTCCCCTTTTAAAGTTTTAGCATTCAATTTATAATAACCAGAGTACTTATTAATTTCATTAAAATTGGTTAACAGCCAATCTTTGTCTGTTGAAATAAATCGTTCTTCAGGATCCGTTTTTGCATATCTGAAAACTGTTTTACCGTCGCGGCCATTGGTTAATTTTCTGCTTTGGCCATTTTCCGGGTTAAATTCCCAAATATCATATCGGTCATAAATGATAATGGCTGCATCATTGGCGGTCCAACCCGCTAAACCATAAGAATTTGGATGGTCGGGAGAATCATTTAATTCATCATAAAAAACTTTGCCGGAAGTCAATTTTTTTAACTTCTTTGAAGCCAAATTTACCGTAAACCATTCACGGTCAACAGAATTGTATCCATAGGCATATTTTCCGTTAGGGCTCAACATCACGCGCCCGGCTATATTTTTTAATATTTCAATGGTTTCACCAGTATTAATATTAACCACGGAATAATCCCTTGCGTTTTGGCCAGTCCACTGACTTTCCAATTCATACGGCATGGATGCATTTACCAAAGCAAACAGGGCATTTCCTTCATTTCCAATTTCAGCTTCCGGAAATTCAACAGTTGCCAACTGATATAATTTATTATTGTTTAAATGGATTACCGTTTCAAAAGATTTCTTTAAATCATTTTTAAGTTGCAGTTCTTGCACAGTATATAATTGCGGTTCATTGTAAGTCCACACCTCAACATTTACAATTTCTTCGGCTAGCAACATCGTATCTTTAACGATGGGCGGTTTTGCCAAGCCAAAATAAAGTTTGGTTTCATCTTTTGAAAAAGTGATTTTTCCATCGGCAGAAACCAAGTAATTTTTTGGTGCTGAGGTATTGTCAACTTGTTTTTTTGCCAATTTATTGCCATCACGCCAAATATACAATTCATTAGGTTGCACCTGCACTTTTGAGGTATCTGCATCAACAATAAAACCTAAATTTTTACCTGAATCACTAAAAGCCAACTGCGCATATTTTGCCTTATCGCCTTTAAAAATATTACTGATTTTTTGACTGTTTAAATCCATGACATAAACCCCTTCGCCCGAAGTTGAATCAACACCCGAAGTTGTGTAAGCCAACCGTTTTCCCTCTTTTGCAAAAATGAAATCCTTCACAAATTTAACGGTGTCTTGCCTGCCTGAGTTAAGATTTCTGATGACCAAATGATAACCCGTGTCTTTACCTACTTTTTTTACCTTTTTTACGATTTTCGGCTTTATGCTGTCGGCTGCTTTACTTTCAGGTTTTTTCTTATTGTCGTCCTTTACATCATCTAACAAATAAGCCACATAACCTTCCCATTTTTCAGGAATTTTATAGGATCTCACATTGGCAATTTTAAGCAAAGATTTATCCTTTAGATTATAAATACCCAAGGTGTCTTTAGGAAGTTTTTCTTTATCAATTTTTTTGCGTTGCAATGCTCTGATACTGTCTTTAAAAGGCTTAATCGTAAAAATTGAATGGCTTGCATTGTAGGTGAATTTTCCATCTTCACCTCTATTATATTCAAAAATTAAGTTGGCATTGGCATCATTAATCTTTAAAAATTGATCTTGTTCCCCTTTTTCCAGCGCATACATTATAAAATTTCCATCAGAAGAAATGGATTTGTTCTTAATAGAATTCCAAATTTCAACATCGGCGTGGTCCAATATTTTTTTTTGTGCTGAAATTGTTAACGAAGCAAATAATAATAAAATTGACAAAAATGTTCTCATAAAATAAATTTTAAACAAAAAGATAAATATAGGTATTCAAATGAATATAAAACAAAAAAAAATCAACTGTAAATTGATGACAAAAAACGGTCTGATTTTTAAAATTTGTTTGAAGACGCACACTGTTTAAAATAAAAAAGCCGCTACATTTCTGTAAAGGCTTTTTATGCTTGGGCTCCTCCTGCTCTTCGAAGTTGCCACCAACTTTTTATAAATTTACGGTTTAAAGAAGTTAACAAATACCCTTAAACCTGAAATATTGTTGAAATGAATCCTGTTTACAACACGTACTTTGCAGCTATTTTTTTACTGCTTCAGCCTAATGTTTTTTCCCATTGCCATTACCATTTGACTTTTGGTTTCCGTTTCCATTGCCTTTTGGCTTATAGTTTCCGTTACCGTTGCCTTTAGACTTATAGTTTCCGTTTCCTCCTTTGTTGCCAATTGATTTTTGATATTTTCCTTTATATCCCTTTGCGTATTTAACCTTGTGTTGTTTAAAATAAGCATGAGGCCAATTACCGCGATAATTTGTCAATACTACTTTATGTCCATTATATAAATCATAATTTCTATAGTGGCTTGGAAGATAAGAATTACGAACCCAAGAGTTTCCTGAAATATAAATAAAATTGGAATTTCGAATATCGTAATAAGCTTGTACATCAGGCAAATAATAATAACGAACGTTAGAGTAACCTGACGGGCCCCATTGCGGCGGCGTACCAACATTTAAATTTACAGATATTTGAGCCTGCGCTTCGCTTGCAAAAATTAATCCTATTCCGAGTATTATAAATTTTATTGCTTTCATATTATTCTGTTTTATGTTAATGATTAAAAGCTAAAAAATCGGTATTATTTGTAAAAACGAAACTTAACAAGTATGAATTTTTTTAAACTTTATATTTACACTGGTTTTTAATCCATTTATTCACAAATAACTACCATACGTGTTATATAAAGTGTCTAAACCAAAAACCCTGCCATAAAATATTGGTGTGATTTTTAATTTTCTGAAATTTATGTTGATTTATTGAAAGAAACAGTAAACTGAAATGCCAAGACGGTTTTTAGAAAAGGGGACTGTAGCGCATACAACAGGGACGGTTTGGTGCTGTTTTAAAAAATGGATTACAAGTTTGGAAAACGTAATATGCTATTGATAGAAACTTTTGCTTCCAATAACCTTGCTCAAACCTTGCGCATAAAAAAAGGCTCCAAGTTTATATGTCTTAAAACCCTTAGTGAAATCATAAAAACAAAAAAGCCTTAACAAATTAATGTTAAGACTTATTTTGCACCTCCTATTACTCGAAGTTGCAACCAGCTTTTCGTAAAATTATGGTTTGAAGTGGTGAACCAATGTCTTTAAATCTAAAAAATTGTCGAAATCAGTTTCGTTTTTGCTATCGATTTACAGTTTATGGAAAAAATGTAATTATTTAAGAAGTAGCATTGAGGCAATAAAAAAGGATCACTATGATTAGCAATCCTTTTTTAGGGTTTAATTTATTTCTTACTAAAAATTTAAATTTAACTTAATCAAAGTTAGTTAAAAGTTAACTTATTAATTTTCAGTAGTTAATATGTTATTAACTACCTTATCCACATAATTATTTATATTAAATTTCATTTTAAGTATGTTTTTTCTATGCTCTTTAAATCGCCCTTCTTCACTTTATGTTGAGTTAAAGTCAGGATAGTTGTGGTAAATGAAAGTAGATGATACAATATAGCCACT